>JAQGKA010000392.1 GCA_028290355.1 Tardiphaga sp.
TGCCGCCCGCGAGCCACGCATCGCCTGCCGTCCAATTGGGCAGCTGTTCCCGCGACTGCGGGCGGGCAACTGACGTGACCGTATTCAGATCCATGGGTACGCTTGTGCTTTCAACCCGCCGCCGATCCTGTAAGGAGTCTTGCAAGACCGACGCCAAGTATTCGTGGCTGGACTCTGAATTGCAAGGTTGTTTGGAATTGCAGGGCCAGTCGCCAAGCGGCTGAAGGAGACGATCGAAGCCATGACCGTAACGCAGGCGACGACCCAGGCCATTTGGATCAAGGACCCGCTGGCCATTCTTGCCGAAGGGGCCGAGCGCGGCCTTGTCGTCAAGGGCGGCCGAATCGTCGAACTGGTGCCGGCGGGCGGCACGCCGGCCACACCTGACGCGGCGGTCTATGACGCGTCAGCCCATGCGGTGCTGCCGGGGCTGATCAATACCCACCACCATTTCTACCAGACCCTGACCCGGGCGCTGCCGGCGGCGTTGGGCCGCGAGCTGTTTCCGTGGCTGCAGGCGCTGTACCCGGTCTGGGCGCGGCTGACGCCGGAATCGCTCGATCTCGGCGTCACCGTGGCGATGTCGGAGCTGCTGCTGTCCGGCTGCACCACCACGACCGACCATCACTATGTCTTTCCCGCGGGACTCGAAGACGCCGTCGATATCGAGGTCGCTGTCGCGAAACGGCTCGGCGTCCGCGTGCTGCTGACACGGGGATCGATGAACCGCTCGCAGCGTGACGGCGGTTTGCCGCCGGACAGCGTGGTGCAGGACGAGGATACGATCCTGGCCGACAGCGAGCGCGTGGTGGCGAAATTCCATCAGCGTGGCGACGATGCCATGGTGCAGATCGCGCTGGCGCCGTGCTCGCCGTTCTCAGTGACGACGTCGCTGATGAAGAACACGGCTGTGCTGGCCGATAAACTCAACGTCCGGCTGCACACCCATCTCGGCGAGACCGAGGACGAGAATAAATTCTGCGAACAGATCTATGGCTGCCGTCCCCTGGACTATCTCGAACAGACCGGCTGGCTCAACCAGCGGACCTGGCTGGCGCATGGCATTCATTTCAATGCGCCGGAGATGAAGCGGCTCGGCAAGGCCGGGACCAGCATCAGCCATTGCTCCTGCAGCAACCAATTGCTGGCATCCGGCTGCTGCCCGGTCTGCGACATGGAGGATGCCGGGGTTTCGATCGGGCTCGGCGTCGACGGTTCGGCGTCGAATGACGGCTCCAACCTGATGCAGGAGGTGCGCGCCGCGTTCTTGTTGCAGCGGGCGCGCTACGGCGTCACCCGCGTCAGCCATACCGATGCGCTGCGCTGGGCGACAAAAGGCTCGGCGGCCTGCGTCGGCCGTCCCGAATTGGGCGAGATCGCGGTCGGCAAGATGGCGGACCTGGCACTGTTCAAGCTCGACGAGCTGCGCTTCTCCGGCCACGGCGATGCGCTGGCCGCGCTGGTACTGTGCGGGGCGTATTGTGCCGACCGCGTCATGGTCGGCGGCGCGTGGCGGGTGATCGACGGCGCCATCCCCGGGCTCGATGTGCCGGACCTGATCCGGCGCCACAGCGCTGCGGCGAAGGCGATGCAGGTGGGGTAGTGCCCCCTGCCTGGCTTTCGACGTTCGAGAGAAATGCTTTCTAATGTTCACCGGTGCTGGTAATCGGGGGCTTCATTGCGCGACCTCCATGAAACTGGCGGCACCGAAATGTCCACATCGGGCGATACCCATTTTAGAGAAGCCATCGGATTGTTGCAGGCGGGTCGGCTGGAAGATGCCGAACGGCGCTTCAAGAAAGTGTTGCGGCAACAGCCGAAAAACATTGCCGCACTGAATCTCTTGAGTGTCGTCCTCAGCCAGCTCAAGCGATATGCTGAAGTGGAGGGTTATATCAAATCAGCGCTGCAGCTCGATGCGTCCTCGGACGCGACCTTCTATAATTATGGGATTGCCCTGAAAGCCCTGAATCGGCCGAAAGAAGCGCTGCAACGTTTCAACGAAGCGTTGGCGCTCAACCCTTCGATTGCCGAAACCTGGAATAATTGCGGGACGGTTCTGAACGATCTCAAGCGCTATGAGGATGCCATCGAGAAGTTCGACAAGGCCATCGGCCTGCGTCGGGATTATGCGGAGGCGATCTACAACAGAGGAAATGCCCTGACGGGACTTCGGCGCCATGACGAGGCGCTCGCGGCCTATGATGCGGCGCTGGCGCTGAAGCCGGACTTCGCCGAGGTCTGGCTCGGCCGCGGCCAGGTGTTCTCGGATATGAAGCGCGATCTGGACGCTCGAAATGCGTATCGTCGGGCCATCGCTCTGAAGCCCGATCTGGCGGAGGCGCTCAGCGCCTTGGCGGGTCTGTCGCTGCTCGATGGGAATATATCGGAAGCGCTCGATCTATCTCGTCGCGCGCTTGCCTTGAACGAGTCGCCCGAAACCAAAGCGGTGGTCGCGGCTTGTCTTCAATCGCCGCTCCTGCTCTTGCATCCCAGCATTGGCGATCTACGGCCGATCCTGCTGCGGGCCGTGTCGGAGGCATGGGCGAGACCGTCAACCCTAGCCCCCGCTTGTGCCCATTTCGTTGTGCTGAACGAGGCGATCCGAAACGGCATGGCGAAGCTGGCCGACCCGAAATTCAGATCGTTGCCGGCAGCGGAATTGGTCGGATCATCGGGCATTGCAGGCTATGCCGAAGATCCGTTGCTCCGCGCCGCGCTGGAAGCCACACCGGTGTCCAACGCGGCACTGGAAAGGTTCGTGACCGAACTTCGCTTCGTTCTTCTGACGGCCACGCGGATCGCCGGCAGTGGCGCGGTACCGAATTCTGTTCTGGCCCTGTACAGCGCGGTCGCAAGGCAATGCTTCATCAACAGCTATGTGTTTGCCCAGTCTGACGCGGAGATCGAACAGGTCCAGGCGTTGCGCGATGCGCTGACGGCGAAGCTTGCATCGGGAGCAGCTGTTCCGGCATTATCGCTGCTCGCCGTTGCCGCCTACGCGCCGCTTCACATGCTGCCGGGGGTCGAATCCGTGCTCAGCCGTCGATGGCCCGACAGCGTCGATGCGGTGCTGACACAGCAGGTCCGCGATTGTTTCGAAGAGCAGCGCTTGCGTTCCTCGATGCCGGCCTTGACCCCGATCGAGGACGATGTGTCGATCAAGGTCCGCAGCCATTACGAGGAGCATCCCTATCCGCAATGGCTCAAGACCGACCCTGTCGGCGAGCCGACGACCATCGATGCGTTCATGCACGAGATGTTTCCGGCCTCGCCCTTTGTCGAAACGGGCGACAACGGCGGTGTCGACATTCTGGTTGCCGGCTGCGGAACAGGGCGGCAATCGATCTATATCGCAAAGCGATTCAATGATGCGCAGGTTCTGGCCATCGACCTTAGTCTGACGTCCCTATGTTATGCCCAACGACAGGCGCGCGCGCTCGGTATGAATAATATTCGCTATGCCCAGGCCAATATCATGAAGCTGTCGTCGATCGGCAGGAGCTTTGACGTCATCGAGTCCAGCGGCGTGCTGCACCATCTTGCCGATCCGTTCGCCGGATGGCGCGAGTTGCTTGCGCTGCTGAAGCCCGGCGGCGTGATGCAACTCGGCTTTTACAGCGAGCTGGCGCGGCAGGACATTGTTGCCGTGCGCGACTTCATCGCGGAGCGCGGCTATCAACCCCATGCCGACGATATTCGCCGATGCCGGCAGGAACTGCTTGCCTGCGAGGACGGCACGCCGTTCAAGAATGTTACCTTGACGGTAGATTTTTTCAGCCTGAGCGATTGCCGCGATCTGCTGTTCCACGCCCAGGAGCATCGCCTGACGCTGCCCCAGATTGCGGCATTCCTCAGCGACAACGACCTGCAATTCCTCGGCTTCGATATCGATGCGGTAACCAGCCGGAATTACGCGCGGCGATTTCCGGCGGATGTCGCGATGACCGATCTCGCACAATGGCATCAGTACGAAACCGAAAATCCTTACACCTTCATCCAGATGTATCAGTTCTGGATACAGAGGAAGTGACGCGGCCCGACATTCGGGCAATCCATAAAGGAAGTCCGGGCATCGCTGCCCGGACCCGGTAGTCTCTCGGGAATGCCCGGCGGTTACTTGCCGGGGATCTTGTCGTCGATGCCCTTGACGTAGAAGTTCATGCCGAGCACCTGGCCGTCGGCGAGGTGGTCGCCGCCCTTGCATTCGACTTCCTTGCCGTCCTGGCCCAGCACCGGGCATTTGAACGGCTTCAGTGTGCCGGCGATGATGGCGGCTTCGGTGTCCATGGCCAGCTTCTTCACGTCGTCGGGCATGTTGGTGTAGGGCGCCATCACCACCATCTTTTCCTTCAGGCCATCCCAGGTGTCTTCCGACTTCCAGGTGCCGTCGAGTTCGGCTTTGACGCGGGCGATGTAGTAGGGCGCCCAGTTGTCCATGATCGAGGTCAGCTGGGTCTTCGGGCCGAACTTGATCATTTCGGAATCCTGGCCGAAGGCCAGCTTGCCGCGCTCGGAAGCGATCTGCATCGGCGCCGGGCTGTCGGTATGCTGCATGATCACGTCGGCGCCCTGGTCGAGCAGCGCCTTGGCGGCGTCGGCTTCCTTGCCCGGATCGAACCAGGTGTTGGCCCAGATGATCTTGACCTTGATGTTCGGGTTGATGGTCTGCGCGCCAAGGATGGTGGCGTTGATGCCGGAGATCACTTCCGGGATCGGGAACGAGCCGATGTAGCCGAGCACGCCGGACTTAGACATCTTGCCGGCGATGATGCCCTGGATGTAGCGGCCTTCGTAGAACTTGCCGGAATAGGTCGAGACGTTCTTGTCGCGCTTGTAGCCGGTGGCGTGCTCGAAATGCACGTTGGGATATTTCTTGGCGACTTTCAGCGTCGGCTCCATATAGCCGAACGACGTGGTGAAGATCAGCTTGTTGCCGGCGCGCGCGAGCTGCTCGATGGAGCGCTCGGAGTCCGGGCCTTCGCTGACGTTTTCGAGATAGGTAGTCTCGACCTTGTCGCCGAATTCCTTCAGCATTGCGAGGCGGGCGAGGTCGTGCTGGTAGGTCCATCCGAGATCGCCGATCGGGCCGAGATAGATGAAAC
>JAQGKA010000439.1 GCA_028290355.1 Tardiphaga sp.
GCCTGCACCTGCCGTCCATCGGACAGCGCGCCGGTGACGATGAAGCCGCCGCGATCCAGGGTCACGCCGCAATCGTGCAGCCAGCCGGTGGCGGGATCGGCGCCGACGAACAGGAACAGATTGCGGATGTCCATAGTCGTCTCTTCGCCGGACAGTCGGCTGCGCGAAACCACACGCTCCAGTCCGGCATCCCCGGCGCCTTCGAGCCCGACCACCTCGGTATTGAACACCAGCTCGATATTCGGCGTCGCCTCGATGCGCTCGATCAGATAGCGCGACATGCTGGCGCCAAGTCCGCCGCCACGGATCACCATGTGGACCTTGCTGGCATGGGCTGCGAGGAACACCGCAGCCTGACCTGCGGAATTGCCGCCGCCGACCAGGATCACCTCCTGCTCCTTGCAGAGCCGAGCCTCGATCGGCGACGCCCAGTACCAGACGCCACGGCCTTCGAAATCGGAAAGTCTTTCGATGTCCGGACGGCGGTAGCGCGCGCCGCTCGCCACCACCACGGATTTAGCGCGCAACACGTCGCCATCATCCAGTATCAGCGCAAAGGCATCATCGGCGCGGGCACAATCCAGCGACATCACCGCCACCGGGATCATCATGTCGGCGCCGAATTTCTGCGCCTGGTTGAAGGCCCGCGCGGTCAGCGCCAGGCCCGAGATGCCGGTCGGAAAGCCGAGATAGTTCTCGATCCGCGCGCTGGCGCCGGCCTGGCCGCCGAATGATCGGGAATCGCAGACTGCGACCGAGAGCCCTTCGGAAGCGGCATACACCGCGGTCGACAGGCCGGCGGGCCCGCTGCCGACAATGGCCACGTCGTAGAGCTTGCCCTTTTCGATGTGGCCGATCATGCCCATCGCACGGGCAAGGTCGGAAACCGAGGGATTGCGCAGCACCGTGCCGTCGGCGACCACCACCAGTGGCAGATCCTGCGGTGACGGCGTGTAGCGCACGATCAGATCGGCGGCGTCCTTGTCGGTAGCTGGATCGAGCAGATGATGCGGATAGCCATTGCGGGTGAGAAAGCCCTGCAGACGGATCACGTTACTGGCATTCGCCGCACCGATCAGCACCGGGCCGCCGACGCCGCCCTGAATCAGGTTGACCCGGCGCAGGATCAGCGCCCGCATAATGCGCTCGCCCAGATCGGCCTCCGCCACCAGCAGCGCACGCAGCCGCTCCGGCGGGATCAAGAGGGTTTCGACGTCGCCCTCGGCATGCACGTCGACCAGCGCCACGCGACCGGAAAGCTGACCGATCTCCGCGATAAACTGCCCGGCGCCCTGATCGGCCACCGGTGTGATGTGGCCGAGGCCGTCGCGCTGGGTGATGGCAACGTGACCGGCCAGCACCACGAACATGCCCCGCCCGGGCTTGCCGGTCTCGAACAGCAGTTCGCCGTCCTTATAGTGCCTGACCTCGCCGAACCGGCGCATCCGCTCGATTTCAGCCGCCGTCAGAGCCGGAAAGGTCTGGTCGTGTCGGGGCAGGAGTGCAGAGCGGGGCACGGCAGCCTTTTGCGCTGTGGGTTCAGAAGACATCTCGACTCGTATCGTTACGCTATGAATGGTCATCCGGATCGATTTGACCGGCATGTGGGTCGCTTGTGGCGTCGTTCGTAGAAGCCGGCTGATCAGCCCGGCCCCGCAACTGCGATTTCCGCCGCTTCAGGTTTTCACGCAGCGCAATGCGCAGCCGATTCTGGCGGGCAATTTCGCGATCATTGGGGCGTTCGGTCGGATCGTCGGTCATGGCAAGCAGAGGTCGGTCACCGGTTTCCTGAACATCCGACAGCCTCAAGGGCGACGTCGGATATCCACTCGATTGGAGCTTTATCAGCAAATACCGCCACCAACCCAACATATGTGCCTGTGCCGCCGGCGCAATAAGGCCGGTTCGGCCCCCGATGGAACCCGGCGGATAGACCGCGAATAGACCGCGCCCCATGCGATTCATTCATAATGATGGGGCCGCGGCGCCTGCCGCGCTTGCGTGGCCTGACACCTTGTGGCAAGGATCGCCCCGCTTGGACGGCCTTTTCAGGTTGATTCCCGTTTCCAGCATGCTGCCGTAGCTCAGTGGTAGAGCACTCCATTGGTAATGGAGAGGTCCACAGTTCGACCCTGTGTGGCAGCACCAGCTTCCCCTTGAGCAATAAGGGATTTTTAGAAGCCCCTCTCCCCTTCCCCCGCTAAGCGAGCGTGAACGGAAAACGAACTCCCCGGCAATCGTGGGGGAAAACGCGGGGACTCTGTTCGCCGACTGTTCCGCTGAGGATTTTCGGATTCGCCGCTTGGCGAGGGTGCACTGTCTTAGCTACGTCACCGCGGCGACGATCGCGCACCTCGCTTTCGGGGTGGCACGATGAAAATCCCCCACTGGCAGGAAATGGTGCACGCCCGAATCCAATTCATGGATTTAGCGCTGCCGACGCCCGATGGCAATCAGTGGCTGGCTGCCCCGCCGATTGATGTGCTTCACGCAACCAACATTGCTGGCCCCATCGTCGAGATGGAAATCAGCACGATGCCCGGCGACATTTTCAGCTTCGTCGAAACGGGTGACGGCTTCCTGGCGTTCGTCCAGATGGTGTTCGGCCGGGATGCTGCGACCCCGATCGACTTTATTGCCTGGACCCGAGACAAGCCCTGGCGTCTATCGGTATTTTGGGTACGCCTACGCGCTTGGTGTCGACCAGCTTTACAACCCATCGAGCTACTTTGGCGGCGCGGGCATCGTGGTTCGCCGGTCGCCAGTCGATTGGCTATTCGCCAATTGCTCCGGCTTGGTCATCCTGGACCGCAACGAATTCGCCAAGCGCCTCAGGGCCGCGAGCAACGTGATCGCGCATTGTCGGGTAGTCGGCGACTCGGTGGCTCACGCGCGCGATCTCGCAAAAACGCTCAGCCCACTTCCTCGCAATGTTGAACTTTTCGTTCCCTCTAAGGTGGTAGCCGCATGACCATGGAAAATATCGTTCCCCTCGCTTCGATCGACGCCGCGGCGCCGCCAGCGCGCCGGCCGCGCATCCAGTTCAAGCGGACCAGCACCAACGTCATCATGGCGACGAAGTACCCGCCGCTGCGCACGGTGGTGCCTGGCTATCTGTATGAGGGTTTCACGGTGCTGGCAGGCCGGCAAAAGCTCGGCAAGACCTGGCTGGCGATCGATTGGGCGTTGGCAGTGGCCACCGGCAGCATCGCCATGGGATCTATCTGCTGCGAACCCTGCAATGTGCTTTACATCGATATGGAGAACGTCCCGCGCCGCATCCAAGGCCGCATATACACGCTGTTTCCGAGCGAGCGCGATATCCCGGACCTGTCGCGCCTCGAATGGGTAGTTGAAGCCCCGCAGCTCGACCAGGGCTTCATTACCGAGCTGGAGCGGTGGCGCACCTCTGTGCCGACCCCCACGCTGGTGGTGATCGACGTGTTGCAGCGGATCAAGCCGGCCGGCAGCATGGCGCGCAACAGCTACGAAAACGACTATAGCGCATGGGCGCCTTTGCAGCAGTGGGCGACCGAAAAGGGCGTGGCGGTGCTCGGCCTGCACCACACCAAGAAGGGCGGCGCCGATGATCCGCTGGAAGCTCTCTCAGGATCGAATGGGCTGGCCGCTTGTGCGATGGCTTCTCTCTTCATCGGAGGTCCTGATGTGCCAGAAATGTGCGCCAAGCTAATCGCAACCTCAGGTCGAGAGCAAGAGCAGGTCCCGTTCTATATGATACCGGTTGGCATGCCCGGCTGAATCGCAGGGTACCTGAGGCTCATGTTACCCTGTGATTCCCGAAGAGCGTCACGCGTGACGCCGTCACGGGTACACACAAAACTGCTGACACCCCCCGTTACTACCTGGGAAATGTAACGCTTAATTCTGATTTATTACTTGGCTGTAATGAGTGGGTTTCGGTGCAACTTGCACCGAAATTCCGGGTCAGTTGCCCCCTACCGAGACGGCGGCGTGAGGAAGCGTGACGCCGAGAGCTGATTTTCGACAGTTCAATCCTGTCTGGCAGCACCAGTTTTCCACTGCATTATCAGCAGCTTGTTGAAATCCTTGAGCCTTCTGTGCCGCTCCTGTTACACACAGGTGTTACACAATGGTTCTGAGAATGCCCTGCCCGACCAAGCGAAACGGCTCCAATAACTGGCACTTCAAGAGGCGTATCCCTGCCGACGTTAAGGCGGTCCTCGCCAAGATGCCGAAGGCGCAATGGCCTAAGAATTGGTACGACGAGCAAATTATCATTTCCGTTGGAACCGCTGACCCAGCACAGGCTAAGGCCAAGTGCCCTGAGGTCGCGGCCGGGGTCGAGAAGGCCATGGCAGCGTTGCGAAGTGGCCCCAAGTCGCTGACGGCCAGCAGGTCGCAACCTTGTCTGGCATCGCTTACAGGGCGTTTGCGGAGGGTCTGGAGGACAATCCGGGCCTATCTCCCCGTCAGTGGCTGCAAGTCGCGGATGAAAATCGTCTGGCACAGGAAGGAGAGTTCGGTCTCGGGTCCAAGCTCGGCATCTTCCCCGACCAAGACGCTCGCCGCGACAACTCGATAGAGCAACGCTTCGGGGCGATGGCTGACGCCATGCTGGTGCGTGAGAGCATCGTCACTGACGAGGCAAGCCGTTGGAAGCTGATCGAGGCCTTAGCCAAAGACATGACCGAGGCGGTTAAGAAGCTCGCCCGGAACGCTGACGGCGACTACTCTGCGGACACCTACGTGGGTCGTTTTCCTGCTCCCGCGAAGGTTTCGACCGATGTACGCGGTGGACATCTGTCCACACCACTGTTACACACCCAACGAGGGTGACGCAAAAATCCTCAATGATTTCAACGGAATGTAATGCTTCGTCGACGGTTCAATCCTGTCTGGCAGCACCAGCCCTCGCAACGACGAGAGCGTTACGTCTCCACCTGCTCCAGCACCTTCAACGCTTCAAGGTTATCCGCCGCACGGGCATCGTCGATATAGGCGACCAGCAGTCGGCTAACCGCGGCGGCGTCGAAAAGCCTGAACTCGCGCGGATTGATCCAGCCATCGAAATAGCGGTCGAGATAACCGCCGGAACTGTCTTTCTCTTCGACCCAATTCGGGCCGATGAGAACCGCCGGTCGGGCTTCCCAGTAACACGAGATCAGATGCCTGGCGTGGGCAGCATGTCCCAAAATCCGTTGTCCGTCCCGTGGCGCCTCGCTCATCGGCCGGAGAAACTGGCCGTACTCACGTAAAATCCGCTCGACCTGCATGCAACGCGCTTCCATTTGCGGAGAGGCGCCGACAGGCACCCGCGCAAAGATCAACTTGGGAGGTGCCCTTTGTTTCCGGCCGCGTCACGACGCAAGCTCGCCGATCGTCGTGACATGTCCGTGACCTCAGATGAAAAGACTTATCGCCGGGTCACGGCGATGGTGGCGCCCGAAACATAACTCGACAGCGAATCCGCCAGCATCGCATAAGCGATCGCCAGTACGGCCAATCGGCTTGTCCGTTTTGCGGATTGGCAGCGGGCGGACGCGCGCTCCACGACCTGCAACTTCCGCGAAATCTATCGCTCGACTTCCAACGCAAATCTTCACGAGAAATGCGACTTCCGGTTTAGACAAAAACCAAACTCAGCCGTCTTGCGCTTAAAAGGTACAGGGGTGGGCGAAACCATTGAAAATTAAGGCGACTTTAAGATTTCATTAAGGCTGCATTAAGCACAGAAAATCGAGATTTCTCCGATGGTTCGGATATCGCCGCCTGTTGCGGATTGGTGACAGTATTTTATGCAAAAGCTGTCTACATCCACGTCATGGACGGAGCCGAAGCGCGGCTGCTCTAAAATGTTTTCTGGAGAATACAAAAATGAAGAACTTCCTTCTGGGTACTGTGGCCCTCGTCGCCCTCGGCGCGACTGTGCCAGCACTTGCAGCCGATCTCGCAGCTCGCCCCTACACGAAGGCCCCGGCCTACGTCGCTGCCCCGATCTACAACTGGACCGGCTTCTACATCGGCGGTCACATCGGTGGCGCGTTCTCGGGTAACAACGGCTTCTCGGGCGTTGCCAGCAACAACAACGACGGCCAGTTCCTCGGCGGCGTTCAGGGCGGCTACGACTATCAGTTCGCTCCGAATTGGGTCTTCGGTGTCGAAGCTAACTACAGCTGGACCGGCAACAACAACAACACCGTCGTGTTCCCCGCCCCCGGCGCCGGCTACACCTTCGGTTCGAACGTCAAGGGCCTCGGCTCGGTCACCGGCCGCGTCGGTTACACCTGGGGTCCGGCTCTGCTGTACGTCAAGGGCGGTTACGCTTACGCCGACCTCAACCGCAACCTGGCCTTCAACGGCGTGAACGTTGCCGGCATCAACGGCAACAAGGACGGTTACACTGTCGGCGGCGGTCTGGAATACCTGTTCACCCAGAACTGGTCGGGCAAGGTCGAGTACCAGTACTACGACTTCGGCAAGACCAGCTTCGCCATCCCGGCGCTGGCTGGCTTCGGTTCGACCCGCAACGACGAGCACACCGTCAAGGCAGGCCTGAACTACCGCTTCAACTGGGGTGGCCCGGTCGTCGCGAAGTATTGATCTTCGTCTGATCGAAGCATCTGACTAGAAAAGGCCGGCGCTTGCGCCGGCCTTTTTGTTTACCTTGAGCCGATACGCGTGCTGCGAAATCTGAAGTTTCGCGACACTTTCCCGATTTCTTAACCCGGTACCGCGATACTGCCGCCGCAATCGATCCACGGATTTAGTGGGCGCGGGGGAGCGGTAAACATGGCGTTGACGTCGATCATCGGAAAATTCGGCCGATTTGGTTTTTCTCGGCCCCGCTGGGGCATCCGGGGCAGCCTGTTCGCCGCCTTCGCCGTCATCGCAGGCATGGCGATCGTCATCAGCGTCGGCGCCGGGGTGATTCTCGGCCAGCTCGGCGAGATGATGACCAATCTCAGCGGACGCGACATCCCGAAACTGACGGCGAGCCTGCAACTGGCGACGGCCAGCGAAAACCTGGCAAGTCAGGGGCCAACCCTGCTGGCGTCCGGCAGCGCGGATGCGCTGAAGGACCGCTCGCAGAAAATGCGGGAAACCCACCAGATTGCCGTCGAAAAACTCGACGCGATTGCCAAGCTCGGCGCCGACAAGACCGTCGTCGCGGCCCTCAGTGACACCGTGAAGAATATCGAGGACACGATTCGCAGCCTCGGTGCTGCGGCCCAGGAACGGCTCGATGCCGCCGCCCAGCACCAGAAGCTTTACGAGGAACTGCGCGAGGCAGAGACCCTTTTCGTGTCGATGTCTGCGCCGGCACTGATGGACGCCCAGGGAAGCATGACAGCAGCCCTGCGGTCCGCGAACTTTTCGCGGGACAATGCGGCGGAAGTCGCCAAGACCATCGAGCAGGTCAGCGATATCGTCGCCAGCACCAACCTGATCGCGTCCGACCTGATGTCTGCGCTCTCAGTGAACAAAGCCGAAGCGCTCGCCCCGATCGAACGGACGTTCCAGGCCGGGCAGCGACGCGTCAAATCAATGCTCGATGCGGTCGCCAATGTGAGCGGTGCCGATGATCTGAAGGACGCCGCGCTGAAAGTACTGACCCTGGGCGATGGCAAGAACAGCGTCTTCAAGGTTCGCCAGAAAGAAATCGACGCCGCCGAATATGGCGAGCTGATCCTCGACGAAACCCGCAAGCTCAATCTTGGCCTCGGCATCAGCGTCAAGCAGCTGGTCGACAATGTGCGCGTCGAGACCGAAGCTTCGACCTCGCAGGCACGGCAGACGATTTCGCTCGCGACCCAGGTGATGCTCGGATTGGGTGCCCTGACCCTGATCGGATCGGCGCTGTTCGTCTGGCTCTATGTCGGTCGCAGCATCCTGCGCCGAATCGCACAGCTGCAGCGCGCGATGCAGCGACTGTCCAGCGGCGACCTCGAAACCGAGATCGCCCGTAGCCGGCAGCAAGACGAAATCGCCGTGATGGCCAACTCGCTGGAGATTTTCCGCGAGAGCATGATCAATGCGCGCGCCCTGAGCGTCGAGCAGGACCAGGATCGGATCGCCAAGTCCGAACGGGCCTCGCGAATCGAAACGCGCATCGTCGATTTCGAAGCCACGGTTCGCGCAGCACTCGACAAGCTGCAGACCTCGGCCAATTCCATGCAGACCACGGCCCAAAGCATGTCGGCGACCGCCGATCGCTCCAGCTCGCTGGTCAGCGCGGTGGCCTCCGCCGCCGAGGAAACCTCGGTAAATGTGCAGACCGTCTCCGCCGGAACCGAGCAATTGTCGTCGTCGATTTCCGAAATCAGCCGCCAAGTGGTCAGTTCGGCTGAAATCGCCGCCAAGGCCGTCAGCGAAGCCGGCCAGACGGATACCACGATGCAGGGCCTGGCCGAGAACGCCAACCGCATCAGCACCGTGATCGATCTGATCCAGACCATCGCCTCGCAGACCAACCTGCTGGCGCTGAACGCGACCATCGAAGCCGCACGCGCCGGCGATGCCGGCCGAGGCTTTGCTGTGGTGGCGTCCGAGGTGAAGAGCCTTGCCAATCAGACCGCGAAGGCCACCGACGAAATCCGTTCGCAGATCGCTTCGATGCAGCAGGTGACGGCAACCGCGGTCGGCGCGATCCGGAACATCGGCCAGACCATCGCCGAGATCAACGACGTCAGCTCCGCGATCGCCGCCGCTGTGGAACAGCAGGGCGCGGCCACGCGCGAGATCGCCCGCAACATCCAGCACGCCGCGGGTGGCACCAGCGAAGTGTCGAGCAACATCATCGGCGTCAGCGAAGCGTCGCTTCAGGCGGGAACTGCCGCGAACGACGTACTCGGCGCCTCCGGCGACCTGCGTCGCGAGGCGGATATTCTGCGCGACGAAATCGATGCCTTTTTGTCGAATATTCGCGCCGCGTAACCATTAGCGTCCCTCGCAGCGCATGGCTGCGTTCGACCGGCGATCCTTGCCCCGACAGCCGAAATCATAGACTGGTTTTCCAGCAGTCCATGATTATTCACATGGTTGAACGCAAGGGAATCGCACCATGAACAAGATGTTTGTCGCCCCGGTGGACCACAGCGATTCGGCCAATCCGCCGCGCCACGATTGGCAGCGCGATGAAGCGGAAGCACTTTATGCCCTGCCGTTCGCCGATCTTATCTTCCAGGCGCAAAGCGTTCATCGCAGCCATTTCGACCCCAATCATGTCGAGACCGCGAGCCTGCTCAGCATCAAGACCGGCGGCTGCCCGGAAGATTGCGGCTATTGTTCGCAAAGCGCGCACTACGACACCGACGTCAAGGCGACCAAGCTGATGGACCGCGAAACCGTGGTCGCCACCGCGCAGCGTGCCAAGGAAGCCGGTGCCAGCCGGTTCTGCATGGCGGCGGCGTGGCGCAATCCGAAAGACAAGGACCTCGACCAGGTCTGCGAGATGGTCAGCGCCGTGAAGGATCTCGGCCTCGAAACCTGTGCGACATTGGGCATGCTGACCAAGGATCAGGCCAAGCGCCTGCAGGACGCCGGCCTCGATTTCTACAACCACAACGTCGATACCTCGCGCGAATTCTACGGCAAGATCATCTCCACCCGGACGATGGAAGATCGCATCGAGACGCTGGCACATGCGCGCCACGCCGGATTGAAAGTGTGCTGCGGCGGCATCGTCGGAATGGGCGAGCAGGTCGAAGACCGGCTGGGCATGCTGATGTTGCTGGCCAACCTACCGCACCATCCGGAAAGCGTGCCGATCAACATGTGGAACGAGGTCAAGGGCGTGCCGGTCAACGATACCGCCGAGCGTCCCGATCCGATTGCACTGGTGCGCATGATCGCGGTGGCGCGGATCATGATGCCGAAGAGCGTGGTGCGGCTGTCCGCAGGGCGGCAATATATGACCGACGAATTGCAGGCGCTGTGCTTCGTCGCCGGCGCCAATTCGATTTTCATCGGCGACGTGCTGCTGACCACCAAGAATCCGCAGACCGATCGCGATGCGGTCCTGCTCGATCGTCTCGGCATCACCTCGAAACTGGACGACGTGAAACCTCCCGCAACCCACGTCGCGCCCCCGGCCGAGACGGCATTTTCGCGAAACGGCGCGACCGCCTGACCGACCCGAGGCCAGCGCCAGCCTAATTTCGGCTGGCGCCGGGGCATTTGTCCCGGTAAGCCGGTTAAAACAAATTGCGATACGAAAAAATGCATTCAAAAACAGACGCCATTTTAAGCCCCGCCGACGACCTGCGGTATCCCTGGGAGAGCCATCCGGGTCCCGAGCAGGTGGTCGAGATTGCGCCAGGCGTGCTGTGGATCCGGCTCGATCTGCCATTCCGCCTCAACCATGTGAACATCTACCTGCTCGCCGATGGCGACGGCTGGGCGATGGTCGATACCGGTTTCGGCAACGACGCGACCATCCAAGCGTGGATGACGCTGTTCGAGGGGCCGCTTGCAGGCAAGCCTATCAGCCGTGTGATCGTGACGCATGCGCATCCCGATCACGTCGGTCAGGCCGGCTGGATCGTGCAGCGTTTCGCGTGCCCGTTCTACATGTCGCAGGTCGAATACCTGCAGGGCGTCTATCACCAGAACCGCCGCACCGAAGAGCGGATCGTGAATTCGCGGCTGTTCTATCGCCGCCACGGCATGGACGAGGCGATCACCGAACAGCTGCTCGGCCGCGGCCAGGACTATCTGAAGAAGACCGTGCCGCTGCCGGCGGCGTATCGCCGGCTCTCCGACGGCGATGACATCACCATCGGCACGCGCACGTTCCGCATCATCACCGGCGCCGGCCATTCGCCGGATCAGGTGATGCTGTATTGCGCCGCCGACGGTCTGTTTCTTTCCGCCGATCAGGTGCTGAGCAAGATTTCGCCCAATGTCAGCGTCTGGGCGCACGAACCCGATGAGAATTCGCTCGGCTCCTATCTGCGTTCGCTGAAGAGCCTCGCGGATACCCTGCCCGATGATGTGCTGGTACTGCCCGGCCACGGCGTACCGTTCTATGGCGTGAAGGCACGGATCAAGCAGCTCTCCGATCACCACGAAGAGCGCTGCCAGATGATCGCCGAGGCCTGCAAGGACACCGCGAAAACCTCGGCCGAACTGGTCCCCGTGGTGTTCCACAAGCACAAGCTCGACGCCCACCAGACCGGCTTTGCCGCCGGCGAGTTGATCGCCCACGTCAATCACATGCTGGCGCAGCACCGGCTGACCGAGACTTTGGACCCCGATGGGGTACTCCGCTTCAAGGCGGCATGAACGACGCTGCGCCTGCCCCGGGAGTCGACTAGCCTGTTGATCTGGATCAAGTTTTGATCCGCGCCTGGAGCAACCCCGCGTCCCCCGAGAGGGGTGCCGAATGTCCGATTTCACCTCGACAGCAAAGCTGGAAAAGCTCTAAAACGCTGTTGGCACAATCGCCCTGCCCGGTTCCGTTCCAGGTCTTTTGCGATGGATTACAGCAAGTTCTTCAGTGACGCCCTCGATCGCCTGCATGACGAGCGGCGCTACCGCGTGTTCGCCGACCTCGAGCGGATCGCCGGCCGGTTCCCGCATGCGGTCTGGCATACGCCGCAGGGCCCGAAGAACGTCGTGATCTGGTGCTCCAACGATTACCTCGGCATGGGGCAGCATCCGAAGGTCGTCGGCGCCATGGTCGAAACCGCGACCCGCGTCGGCACCGGCGCCGGCGGCACCCGCAACATCGCCGGCACCCATCATCCGCTGGTGCAGCTCGAAGAAGAACTCGCCGACCTGCACGGCAAGGAAGCCGCGCTGCTGTTCACCTCGGGCTACGTCTCGAACCAGACCGGCATTTCGACGCTCGCCAAGCTGATGCCAAATTGCCTGATCCTGTCGGACGCGCTCAACCACAATTCGATGATCGAAGGCATCCGGCAGTCCGGCTGCGAACGCGTGGTATTTCGCCACAACGACGTCGCGCATCTGGAAGAACTGCTGCGTGCCGTCGATCCGGCACGCCCGAAGCTGATCGCTT
The DNA here is from genome assembly GCA_028290355.1 of Tardiphaga sp. Lineage (GTDB taxonomy): Bacteria > Pseudomonadota > Alphaproteobacteria > Rhizobiales > Xanthobacteraceae > Tardiphaga. Next base: position 12,005 of record JAQGKA010000439.1, read on the forward strand.
GCGAGAGCCTGTATTCGATGGACGGCGACATCGCGCCGCTGGCGAAGATCTGCGATCTCGCCGAACGCTACGGCGCCATGACCTATGTCGATGAAGTCCACGCTGTGGGCATGTACGGCCCACGCGGCGGCGGCATCGCCGAGCGCGATGGCGTGATGCATCGCATCGATATTCTGGAAGGTACGCTGGCCAAGGCATTCGGCTGCCTCGGCGGCTACATCGCGGCGAGCAAGGACATCGTCGATGCCGTGCGCTCCTATGCGCCCGGATTCATCTTCACCACCGCGCTGCCGCCGGCGATCTGCTCGGCCGCGACCGCCGCGATCCGGCATCTGAAGACGTCGAGCTGGGAGCGCGAGCGCCATCAGGACCGTGCTGCCCGCGTCAAGGCGATCCTCACTGCCGCCGGCCTGCCGGTGATGTCGAGCGACACCCACATCGTGCCTGTCTTCGTCGGCGATCCCGAGAACTGCAAGAAGGCCTGCGACCTGCTGCTCGAGAACCACGGCATCTATATCCAGCCGATCAACTATCCCACCGTCGCCAAGGGTGCGGAACGGCTGCGGATCACGCCATCTCCCTATCACGACGATGCGCTGATTGATCATCTCGCCGAAGCGCTGGTGCAGGTCTGGGACCAGCTCGGTCTGCCGCTGCGCGCCAAGGCGCTGGCGGCCGAGTAAGACGGCTCTGTCCGAAGGTATCGGCTGATGGATATCGTCTGGAAAGGCATCGTCGGCGGCCTCGTGACGGCAGCGATCGTCTGGCTGTCGAAGCGGGGCAACACGCTGCCGGGCATTCTGCCGCTGTTTCCAACCTTTGCCCTGATCGCGCTGCTGGTCGTCGGCGCCAAGAACGACAATGCCGGCTTTCGCGAAGCCTGTGTGGCCGGGGCCAAGACCATCCCCGCCTATCTGGCATTCCTCGCCATCTGCTATTTCGCCATCGACCGTTTCGACTACCGCATCGCCCTGCTCGCCGGACTTGGCGTCTGGTTCGTTGTGGCCCTCGGTGCCTTTCTCGCACCGCGCTGGGTTTAACGACGATCCGCTATTCCGCGGCTTGCTGCCGAATCCCTGTCGCTTGCGCCCCCGCAACACGCTAGATTTTCCCGGAGCGGACGGGCCTTTAGCCCTCCGCAGGGAGCAAGCGCGATGCTGCACGACTGGGGCGTGATTGCGGCCGCCCTCGGCTACATCGGGTTTCTGTTTTGCGTCGCCAGCTATGGCGACCGCATCGCGCTGTTCAAACGCGGCCGCGCCGGCGCACTGATCTATCCACTTTCGCTGGCGATCTATTGCACGTCGTGGACATTCTTCGGCTCGGTCGGCTTCGCCAGCCGCACCAGCGTCGAATTTCTGGCGATCTATGTCGGCCCGATCCTGCTGATGG
>JAQGKA010000461.1 GCA_028290355.1 Tardiphaga sp.
GATGAACAGCCCCGGCTGTTCTTTATCCATTTCTGGGCCAACGACGACGCCCAGAAACTCGCCCGCGGCATTCGTGCCGCCCTGGAAAAACCCGCGATCGCCAAAATCCAGTGAGCCTGATTATCGGCCCCTGGCGTCGGGGGCTGGCCTGTCATCAAAAAGGAAATCCCATGAAGCTTATTCAGACCGTTTGTGCCGGTGTAGCCACAATCGATTTCGCTACATCGGCAGCCGGCGCTCAGCAAGGTATGAAGGGTTCGATAGCGAGCGTCGATGAGCCCGTCGGCACGATTTCCATCCAGCAGACGCCATCAGGCACTGTCGGCATTAACGGAGTCGCTCCGACCGACGTTTACAAGGTGAGCGATGGCTTGCTGTTCAACGCCGTGCGCCACGGCGACAAGGTGATTTTCTCCGCCGAAACGATCAACGGCACGAAAACCATCACACAATTGGAAAAGGAATGAGAAAATATCCCACCAGATAGGCTGTACCTACCGGCAACATTGCTGAATAGGTTAGCGGTTGCTGGTCTGCCGTGCCGGCAAGGGTCCGGCGGTGCCGGTCGCATCCGAGACCCGCGCGCTGCCGCGGTTGCTCATCTGGGCATCGAGGCGGTCGCGTTCTTTCTCGAAGCTGGCCATCAGCGGGCCTTCGAGCGAGCGGCCGCGCGGCAGTTTCACGCGCATCGGATCGACGAAGCGGCCGTTGACGAGGATTTCGTAGTGCACGTGGGCGCCGGTCGATGCGCCGGTCGAGCCGACGAAGCCGATCACCTGGCCCTGTCTCACGCGCTTGCCGGGCTCGAGGCCCTTGGCGAAGGCCGACATATGGCCGTAGGCGGTCTCGTAGCCGTTGTTGTGCTTCAGCTTGACGAATTTGCCGTAGCCGCCTTCCCAGCCGGCGACTTCAACCACGCCGTTGCCGGAGGCGAAGATCGGGGTGCCGTAGGGGGTCGCCCAGTCGACGCCGGTGTGCATCTTGACGTAGCCGAGGATGGGATGGCGGCGGCTGCCGAAGCCGGAGCGCATGATCGCGTTGTTGACCGGCTTGCGCACCAGGAACTTCTTCGCGCTCTTGCCGCTCTCGTCGTAGTAGTCGACGACGGAGTCGTCAGGGGTCTGGAAGCGGTAGTATTTCTTGGTTTCGCCGCCGACCGTGAGGGAAGCGAACAGCACCTCGGTCTTTTCGGTGATGGTGGCGCCTTCGTCCTCGCCGGCGAAGAATACGTCGAACGAGTCGCCGGGCTGTACCTTGCGCTGGAAATCGACGTCGTAGGAATAGATCTTGATCATGTCCTCGATGACGGTGGCGGGCACCTTGTTGCGCATCGCGGTCTCGTAAATGCTCTGGTAGAGCCGCACGCCGGTGCCGTCATCCTCATCGTCCTCGCTGTCGGTGGCGGGCGCCTCGGCGACGGTGTTCATGCTGGAGACGTCGACGGCGACGTATTTGCCGAGATCCGACAGTGCGGACACGGCTTCAATGGTGGAATCGTTGGCCACCACTACGCGGTAGGGCTGCAGACGCTGGCCGAGACCGGACGGCGCCATCAGGATCCGCAGTTTCTGGCCTTCCTTGAGGCCGCCGTCGCGGCCGCGCGCGCCGAGCGTATAGGCGATCGCCTTGGCATCCTCGGGCGTCGCGCCCTGGTCGCGCAGGATGGTCAGGACGGTGTCGCCCTTCTTGACCACGTGAATCCGCTCATTGCTGGGATTGCCGCCGGTGGCTTGATCCTTGGTTTTCGCCAGCAGAGTGACGTTTTCCGGGACTACCCGGGTCTCGAAGCCGGCATAGGGATCAGGCGTGCTGCCTTCGGAGGCATAGGCCATCTTCAAATCGGGCTGCCCGCCGACGTCGTTCGATGCGCTGGCGACGGTGTAACGAATGCCATTGCCGCCGCGCCAGTTCGAGGCGTCGCGCACCCGCATCAGCACTTCGTCGATCGCCACGCTGGCGGCGATCTTGGCCTTCGGCAGCACCGGGGCGAGTTCGCGGGTGACGAACGACACCTCGGCGTCGGGCTCGATGGCGTCGGGATTCGCCGCGGCATCGTCGGTGGTGGTCGGCGCGGCGGTGCCGACGTCGGTCAGCATGCGCTGCGCATTAAAGGGCGGAATTTTCGCGGTGAGGTCGCTGGTGGCCATCGACAGGTTGCCGGAGATCCGGATGAAGGGCCGTACCCGCATCACGTCGCGGTTGCCGACGCGGGTCACTGTCGAGACCCTCAACACCTGACGCGCGGCGGTGGATTCGCTCGGCGGCGGCAGGCGATCGCTCTTGTGCAGGCTGGCCTGCTTGTCGTTCGCACTGAAGGCGCCGCGCAGCGCGCCTTCGACGCGCTCGGGCACCTTGGCGAATGTCATCTCGCCATCGAGTGACGCAAAAACGGCGCCGCCAATTAAAGCTGCGCCGCAGAGACCTGTCAGGATCGTGCCGCTGAACCATTGTACCGAGACGCTACGGCGATCGATCACCGCGGCTTCTGAGCCATCAACGGAGAGCGGCGGCTCGTGACCGAGGTCGATCACCCCGGTCTCACGATTATAGCTGCCCCCGCGTGACGTCCCGTGGCTCAAACCGGCATCCCCCAAAATTCCATCGTCATGCGAAGTGACTTCCCCAAGCACATCGCATCGATACCCGAACACGTGGAGCCAAAATGCTGGCCCGAATGCCGGACGTCAATGCTGCAAAACTATCTCGCTGCATCCAACTGGTCGCGCACATCGTCTCAAAACGCGATGCGCTCGTGCGAACTCGCCGTCTCGAGACCCCGCTGAGCGCCAATCTGCCTCCGAAGACCGAAAAAACTTTTCGGGTCGGCGAAGTTTTTTCGCTCAACGAGGCTCCAGAACGCCGGAGCAATGTGGCTCTTGTACGGCGCAGCCCCTGTAAAACCTCAGCTTTTCGGCGTTCGCACAGCCTCGAAAATTGCGTGACGATTTTCTGACGATTGGCGTTGACAACTTCCGTAGCGGGGGCCTATAAACCGGCCACTGAGCGCGGCGGCGCCGGGGCCCACCGGCCCGGGCGGTTGTCTGTGTCTCAGAAAGCTCCTTCATTTCGAAGAGTGCATCAGCAGCCGATAGGTGTCGGTTGATGATTTTTCGTCGAGGTAAGGATGTCCGGCATCTAGGAATAGATGCTTGGCAGATCTTCTTCTTCAAGAAGGTTCGCGGGTCTTTCGAAAAGAAATGATCTTCGAATTATTTTGAAAAAAGAGGTTGCTTCCTTCCTCTGGAAGGTCTACTGGTTCGCTCCCTTCGGGGCGCTGGCATCCACTGGATGCCGCCTGTTGGATCTCACTTTGGAAGATCTAGAGATTGAGATTTCTCCCTCACGGGGAGAGTGACGCTTCTGCGTCGGGCTGTTTGACAAGTTTAGATGAAGAAAGAGAAACGTGGACGGCGGAGTCCTTGCGGGTCTTGATCATAGAGAGTTTCGGCTTTCAAAGGATTGAGACCGGACGAAAGACTTCGGCGGTACACGTTTACATAGGTTACACCATGTCTCAGCAATGAGACGTGTGGATGACGATGTGAATCGTTGTCAACATTATATGGTGGGACCTCGTCAAACGATGTGATCAGCCGGTTCAAAGTTCAAGTCCAACTTGAGAGTTTGATCCTGGCTCAGAGCGAACGCTGGCGGCAGGCTTAACACATGCAAGTCGAACGGGCATAGCAATATGTCAGTGGCAGACG
>JAQGKA010000466.1 GCA_028290355.1 Tardiphaga sp.
CGCCTGCGCGGCAGGCGATGCGCCGGCCTTGATGACGACGCCGGCGCCCTCGTTGCCGACCGGCATGGATTCATCGAGCCGCCCGGCCATCGCCTTCATCGCCACCGCCGGCACGGTGGCCTTCACCACGGTAGCATCGGCGGCGCCGGACACTTTCGCCGTCGCGGGATCGGCGGCGCCGAGCAGCAGGCCGAGGTCGGAAGGATTAATCGGCGAGGCCTCGACGCGAACGACGACTTCATCGGGGCCGGGCTCGGCAATCTCGACCCTGGCCAGCGACAGTTCGAGTTCGCCTGATGAGGTGATCAGCGAGCGCAGCTGCAGTCCGGTGATGTTGCCTTCGACGCCCATGGAAGTCTCCCCTGTGTTTTTATGCCGGCGCTAGTAGATGCCCGGGATGATACGTTTGGTCTCGCGCATATAGGCACGATAGTCGTCGCCGAAAGCCTCAAGCAGCATCCGCTCTTCGAAATCGATCCGGGTAAAGAACAGGATCGCGATGGCGATCAGCCCGCTCAGCGCCGCCACCGCGTTCGGCAGCAGGAACGCCTGCGCCAGTGCCCACAGCCAGAACGAGGCATACATCGGATGGCGGATCCGGCGGTAGACGCCGGCGCGGACGATCTGGTGGCTCTCGCGAATTTCGAGGCTCGCCGACCACTGCCGCCCCAGATCCTTGTGTGAACGGCGAAACAGCCAAAGCGATGCGACATACAACGCGGCGCCAACCACGACCGCCGCGTAGTTGAGGTCGTAATTCACCCCACGCGGCCAGCCGGTGGCGAGCCACAGCACGGGAATCACGAACAGTCCGATCGTGGCTACCGCGAGCAGGATGCGCTCGCGGCTCCAGCCGACGGCGCGCAGCGTCGCGGTGCGACGGGCCTTTCGCGCATAGGGATAGCGGATCACGAACCACGCGACGACGCCGATGGCCCAGACGTATATTCCAAGATGTGACGCGGTCATGTGTTTCCGTTCAGGCCATCATGCGGCACGGATGGGTGTCCCGAGCGGCTGCGGTTCGGCGTTCCTCACCCCGGCCGGCGCATCCGGCAGCAACAGCGCACCATCTGTACCAAAACGGCCGACGCCGCCGGCGGGTGCCGTGATCTCGTCGAAAGGCAACGGGCCGCAGATCACCATGCAGTAGTCATACTGCGATCGCTGGTCGTTCCCCATCACCATCTGATAGTGCATCCGCATGAAGTTGAACCGGTGCCGCTTGAAGGATTCCGGACTCATCATCGTGTGCATCTGGACGCGACGGATGTTTGGGCGGCCGTCGCCGCGGTCGCGACCGACGCGTTTCAAGGTCACCGGATCGAAGCGGTAGAAGCTGATCGCGTCATCGCGGGCATGATATTCCGCCCAGCGGATCGACGTTTCATTGGCCACCGCCTGTGTCGCTGCGCGGACACTCTTGCCCGCAGGATGCAGCGCGAATTTCGGGATCGTCGCACCGACCGTGAGAACGCAGATCGTCGGGCCGTGACGCGTCAGATCCGGATCGAGCTTCAAGGCGCGCGCCACCGATTCCATCACCAGCGCCGCGCCAAGACAGTGCCCGACGATGACGATCTCCTCGACATCGGCCAGTTTCGCCCGCGCCACGATCGCCTTGGCGAAGTCATCGACGCGGGCGTCCATCAGAGGCCTTTGGCCATAGACGAACTGCCGCGAGAAAATCCAGTCGTCGAACACGTGGTTGATCGGCCGGCGCCAGCCGAACCAGTGCAGCAAGCCGGTGAAGATCGCGACCGCAACGACCGCGCCGACAATGAAAGCGGTCACGCCATGCAGGCCGGTCAGCCACGTCAAAGCGAATCCAACGCCTGCGCCCAGCAGAGCGAAGGCTGTGACCCACAGATACGGAAACAGGAAGAAGCCGGCATACTTCCAGCTCGACCGCATGAAGCGGAACAAGGTGCCGGTGACGATCCAGTCGCCCAGCGTCACCATCGATGCTCCCAGCCGCGACAGCATTCCGCGCGCATGGTCCTGCAGGATCAGGTCATCCCAGCGCAGCATCTCGTAGCTGGTTTTTGTCGTCCAGTTGGGACCGGAGGTCTCGGCTTGCCACGACGAACTCACCTGGTTCGAGTCGGCAGGACCTGGTGCGCTTGCGGACACATTCCACGTCTTCTGGAAGCTCGACAGCGATCGCCGGAACCGGGCCAACTGCGTATCTGGCAGAATCGGATCGTACCCGCCGATATGAAAGACATGTCGCCGCGCGATCATTGTCCGTTCGCTCCCGATTGCATCACGCCTTCGATCAAGGTTGGCCATCACCCCGGCTGCATAGCAAATTCGCCGACCACCACAAACCAGCCGAGCTCAAATAGAGGCATCCCGCAGCTTTTTGTCGCTTGCAAGCCACACAAGCGCGGTTTCGCAACTTTCACCATCACAAAACGGGGATTCCCCGGAAGCTCTGATTGACGGACTGGCTCCATGTCTGAACATGTCTTGGGTTTGTACGAAGAAAGAAAGCATGATGTCGATCATTCTCCCGGGCTCGAAGCGGCCGTCTCGGACCTCGCCAGCAGCCATTGTTCTGATTCTCTGTTCTCTGTTCGTGGCCGCCATTGCCGGTTCCAGCGACGCCAGCGCGGCGCCCGGCAAGCGCGCCGGCCATGTCTATCTGTATCGCGGCCTGCTCAACGTGTTCTCGCTCGGCATGGATCAACTCGCCTACAAGCTCGAAGCTGCCGGCGTCGCCTCCTCGGTCAGCAATCATACGCTGTGGAGCAGCCAGGCCGACGACATGATAGCCAAATACAAGGCCGGTAACCATGAACCGATCATCCTGATGGGCCACTCGGCAGGCGCCGATGCGACCATCTCCGCCGCCCGCAAGCTTGCCCAATACAACATTCCCGTTGCGCTGATCATCAACTTCGATCCGGTGAGCCCGGATCGGGTCCCGTCGAACGTGCGCCAGATCGTGAATTATTACGTTCCCGCCGGCTGGGGTTCTGCCGTCGCGGCTGACAAGACCTTCAAGGGCAAGCTAGCCAACGTCAACGAGAACGCCACCACCAATCACTTCTCGATCGACAAGGATGACAGCCTGCATCGTCAGGCGATCGCACGCGTGCTGGCCGTCACCGGTGGCGGCATCCGCCGCAAGCCGGCTGCGCCGAAGCCTGCACAGGTCTCGGCCGCGCCGGCTCAATAAGCCGAGCACGCCGATCCCGATAAAAAAGGCCGCGCCTCATGCGCGGCCTTTTTTATTCGTGATGGCCGCGGTGGATCAGGCGAGCGCCTTCAGCGCGGCCCGGCCGGCATATTTCGCCTGGGTGCCGAGTTCCTCCTCGATGCGCAGCAGCTGGTTGTACTTGGCGATGCGGTCCGAACGCGACAGCGAGCCGGTCTTGATCTGCCCGCAATTGCTGGCGACCGCGAGGTCGGCGATGGTGTAGTCCTCGGTCTCGCCGGAGCGATGCGACATCACCGCGGTGTAGCCGGCCTTGTAGGCCATCTCGATCGCGCTGAGCGTTTCCGTCAGCGAGCCGATCTGGTTGACCTTGATCAGGATCGAATTGGCGCGGCCGTTCTTGATGCCGTCGGCCAGGCGCGTGACGTTGGTGACGAACAGGTCGTCGCCGACCAGCTGGCACTTCTTACCGATCAGGTCGGTCAGTTCCTTCCAGCCGTCCATGTCGTCCTCGGACATGCCGTCCTCGATGGAGACAATCGGATAGCGCGACGCCAGGTCGGCGAGATACTTGGCCTGCTCGGAACCGCTGCGGGTCTTGTTCTCGCCGCCGTAGACGTAAGCGCCGTCCTTGAAGAACTCGGTGGCAGCGCAATCCAGCGCCAGCATGACGTCCTTGCCTGCGCTGTAGCCGGCCTTGTTGATGGCGGCCATCACGAAGTCCAGCGCTTCATCGGCCGACTTCAGGTTCGGCGCAAAGCCGCCCTCGTCGCCGACATTGGTGTTGTGGCCGGCCTTCTTCAGCTCACCCTTCAGGGTGTGGAAGATCTCGGCACCACAGCGCAGGCCTTCGGCGAAGCTGGACGCGCCGACCGGCATGATCATGAATTCCTGGAAGTCGATCGGATTGTCGGCATGCATGCCGCCATTGATGATGTTCATCATCGGCACCGGCAAGGTCCGCGCCGAGGTGCCGCCGACGTAGCGATACAGCGGCATGTCGAAGGAATCAGCGGCGGCCTTGGCGACCGCCAGCGACACGCCGAGGATGGCGTTGGCGCCGAGCCGGCTCTTGTTGGCGGTGCCGTCGAGGCCGATCATGATCTCGTCGATCTGAACCTGCTGCTCGGCATCCATGCCGCCCAGCGCGTCAAAAATCTCGCCATTGACGGCATCGACCGCCTTCAGCACGCCCTTGCCGAGATAGCGCGCCTTGTCGCCGTCGCGCAGCTCGACCGCCTCATGGGCGCCGGTGGAGGCGCCGGACGGCACCGCGGCGCGCCCCAGCGAACCGTCTTCCAGGATGACATCGACTTCGACCGTGGGATTGCCGCGGCTATCGAGAATTTCGCGGCCGATGATGTCGACGATGGCGGTCATGGGAGCCCTCTTGGCGGTATGGGATGGGGTGGTTGGCGCCGCTTCTACAGCAAGCCATCCGGCTGGAAAAGGCCACCTGCCCCGTGACGTCGGCGGCCGGATTGGCTATGAACCGCGCCAACGGAGACCATTATGTCCAAAACGCCCCGCAAATCCCCCAAATCCGCGCCGAAACCATCCGACCTGCAGCTCGGCCGCGCCGTGGAATGGCCGACCTCCCCGGACGACGCCCAGATCGACCGGGTGCCCAATCCGCAGAAGGACACCAATTACGTGGTGCGCTTCACCGCGCCGGAATTTACCTCGCTGTGCCCGATCACCGGCCAGCCGGATTTTGCGCATCTGATGATCGACTACGTCCCCGGCCAGTGGCTGCTGGAGTCGAAATCGCTGAAGCTCTACGTCGCCAGCTTCCGCAACCACGGCGCGTTCCACGAGGACTGCACGGTGGCGATCGGCAAGCGCATCGTCGCCGAGATCAAGCCGAAATGGCTGCGCATCGGCGGCTACTGGTACCCGCGCGGCGGCATCCCGATCGACGTGTTCTGGCAGACCGGCCGCCTGCCCAAGGGCATGTGGATTCCGGAACAAGGCGTCGCGCCGTATCGCGGGCGGGGCTAGGCACAGGCTCGTTTCCCGGACGCGACCAACATAGGTCTTCACGCTGCTGCGCAGATCCGGGATCCGGGTGTCTTCTTCAAAAGACCGGGACCCCGGATCTGCGGAGCACCACGCCGCAAGGGCGGCGCAGTGCACCGCGTCCGGGGAACGAGAACTCACGCGAGACTTCGCGGCGCCTGCCAGCGTATAACCATTCTAAGGCCATCTCACCGGCTCCCATCCAAACAACAGAATTTGGAGAGACGCATGCTCCCGCAACAAACCCAGACTAGCGAGCCGCTCTACATCCGGCTGCGCGACGACGACAATGTCGCCATTGTCGCCAACGGCGGCGGCCTGCGCCCGGGCGCGCGGTTTGCCTGCGGCCTGACGCTGGTCGAGCAAATCCCCCAGGGCCACAAGGTCGCGCTGCACGATATCGCCGCCGGCGCGCCGATCCTGCGCTATGGCGAGACCATCGGGCATGCCACCGCCGCGATCCCCCGGGGCGGCTGGGTCAAGGAAGCGCTGGTGCTGATGCCCGACGCCCCTTCCCTGAGCAACCTGCCGGCCGCGCGCGGCGCGCTGCATCCGCAGGAGCCGCTCGAGGGCTACACTTTCGAGGGTTATCGCAACGCCGATGGCTCCGTCGGGACCAGGAATATTCTGGCGATCGGCACCAGCGTGCAGTGTGTTGCGGGCACCGTGGACTATGCGATCAAGCGGATCCGCGACGAGCTGCTCCCCAAATATCCCAACGTCGACGATGTGATGGCGATCACCCACGCCTATGGCTGCGGCGTCGCAATCAACGCGCCCGGCGCCGCGGTGCCGATCCGCACCCTGCAGAACCTCGCCAAGAATCCGAACTTCGGCGGCGAGGTGATGATCGTCGGGCTCGGATGCGAAAAACTGCAGCCGGAATTGCTGCTGCCGGAAGGCATGGCCTCCGGCGCGGACGACAGCGACATCGTCCGCATGCAGGACGAGAGCCTGACCGGCTTCGGCGAAATCGTCGAGAGCATTGTGGAGATGGCCGACAAGCGGCTGCAGGCCCTCAACCGCCGCCGCCGCGAGACCTGCTCGGCGGCCGACCTCGTGATCGGATTGCAGTGTGGCGGCAGCGATGCCTTTTCAGGCGTGACCGCAAACCCCGCTGTCGGCTTCGCAGCGGATCTGCTGGTGCGCGCCGGCGCCACCGTGATGTTTTCGGAAGTGACCGAGGTCCGGGATGCGATTCATTTGCTGACACCGCGAGCGGTCAATCAGGATGTCGCAGATGCGCTGATCCGCGAAATGGATTGGTACGACCGCTATCTGCAGACGGGCGAAGCGGACCGCAGCGCCAACACCACTCCCGGCAACAAGAAGGGCGGCCTCTCCAACATCGTCGAAAAGGCCATGGGCTCGGTGATCAAGTCGGGCACGTCAGCCATTTCCGGCGTGCTGTCACCTGGCGAGCGCGTGCGTGAGAAGGGGTTGATCTTCGCAGCCACGCCGGCGAGCGACTTCATCTGCGGGACGCTGCAACTGGCATCCGGAATGACGCTTCATGTGTTCACGACCGGACGCGGTACGCCCTATGGCCTGGCAGCCGCGCCGGTCATCAAGGTTTCCACGCGGAGCGATCTGTCCCAGCGCTGGCATGATCTGATCGATGTCGACGCGGGAACCATCGCCACCGGCAAAGCGAGCATCGAGGATGTCGGCTGGGAGATCTTTCGCCTGATCCTCGACGTCGCCAGCGGCCGCAAGCAGACCTGGTCCGACAAATGGGGCATCCACAATTCGCTGGCGCTGTTCAATCCC
>JAQGKA010000488.1 GCA_028290355.1 Tardiphaga sp.
TCTGTTCGCGCAGCTTGGAGAGATGGCCGCCGGCGAGATGGCCGGTTTCATGGGCGAGCACGCCGATCAGCTGGTTCGGCGTCTGCGACTGCATCAGCGCGCCGTAATTGACGAAGATGCGGCGGCCGTCGGCGACGAAGGCGTTGAACGTGCCATTGTTGATAATCGCGACCTGGATGTTCTGTTTCTCGAGGCCGGCGACACGCAGGATTGGGCGGGTGTAGTCGCGCAGCAGCTGCTCGATCTCGGCATCGCGCAGAATCGGCGGGCCGCGATTCTCCTGCGCCCGCGCCGCGACCGGCGCGGCGACGAGTGCCGCCGCGGTAAGCAGTGCGGTCAGCTTCGGCAAGGTCCGAGGCGCAGCCCTGCCGGGCTGCTGTCGCAGGTCTTTCATCATTGGCCGTGGTTCGGATACGAGATATGCCCTAACAAACCGGATATTGCGGCGGGAGCGCGGCGTGGCTCCCCGGCCGTAACGTGTCAGATGCCGCGCGGATAGCAGATTTCGATGTCAGATACGATACTCAGGGCCCGTGCCAGCGGCCTGTTGACGGCCTCGGCGCGCAGCGACGTGCCGCCGTTCATGGTGATGGACGTGATGGCCGCGGCGGCGCGAATCGAGGCTGCCGGCGGCCATGTGATTCACATGGAGGTCGGCCAGCCCGCGGCGTCCGCGCCGAACGTCGCCATTGCCGCGGCGCAGGCCGCCTTGGCGCAGGGCCGGGTCGATTATACCGCAGCGCTGGGCACGCCGTCGCTGCGTACCCGCATTGCCCGACAGTACCGCGAGACCTATGGCTGCCATGTCGATGCCGAGCGGATCGTCGTCACCACCGGCTCCTCCGGTGCGTTCATCCTCGCATTTCTGGCGATGTTCGAACCCGGCGACCGCGTCGCCGTCACCGTGCCCGGCTATCCGCCATACCGGCACATCCTCACCGCGCTCGGCTGTGAACCGGTGCTGATCGAGACCCACAGCGACACCCGCCACGCTTTGACCGGCGAGGCCCTGCTCGAAGCCCATCGCAAGGCGCCTTTGAAGGGCGTGCTGGTCGGCAGTCCCGCCAACCCGACGGGGACGATGATGTCGCGGGAAGCGCTGACCGGCCTGATTGTCGCCGCCGAAAGCGAAGGCATCCGCTTCATCTCCGACGAGATCTATCACGGCCTCGATTATGCCTTCCCGGCGGTGACCGCGGCCGAGCTGTCGCCGAACGCGCTGGTGATCAATTCGTTCTCGAAATACTTCTGCATGACCGGCTGGCGGGTCGGCTGGATGGTGGTTCCGGAACCGCTGGTCCGGTCGATGGAGCGGTTGCAGCAAAACCTCTCGATCTCGGTGCCGACCCTGTCGCAGATCGCCGCCGAGGCGGCGTTCGAGGGCCGCGACGAGATGGAAGCCATCAAGCACGGCTACCAGGACAACCGCCGTATTTTGATCGACGGTTTGCCGCAAGCCGGTCTCACCGAATTCCTGCCCGCCGACGGGGCGTTTTACCTCTATGCCGACGTTTCGAAATTCACCGCCGACAGTTTTGATTTCACCAGGCAGATGCTGGAGCAGGCCCACGTCGCCGCCACCCCCGGCAGCGACTTCGATCCGATCCACGGCCGCTCCTATGTTCGCTTCTCCTACGCGCAATCCAGCGCGGACATGCACGAGGCGGTAGCGCGGATCAGCAAATGGCTCGGGCAGGGCGGGCCGAAGCAGGGCTGATCGTGGCCTGGTTCGCTTGCCGCGCGCAGGCCTTCGACGCTATAGCGACGCAACGATCACTCGCGCACATCAGGAGACCGCCCTTGTCGAGCATTCCGTCGCTGCCCACCCCCCACGCTCCGATCGCCGCCGTGCTGTGGCCCAGCCGAGCCGATGGCGCCGCGGGCGTGATGCGCGCGGTAGTCCTCGCCGCCCTGGGAACGGCATTGCTGACGCTCTCGGCCAAGATCAACCTGCCGCTGCCGTTCGTGCCGATGACGCTGCAGACGCTGGTGGTGCTGATGATCGGCGCCGCCTATGGCTGGCGGCTCGGCGTCGCCACCGTGATCGCCTATCTCGCCGAGGGCGCGATGGGCATGCCGGTGTTCGCCGGACCGGTCGGCGGCCTCGCGCCGCTGATGGGACCGACCGCCGGCTATTTGTTCGGTTTTATCGTCGCGGCCTTCGTGACCGGCTGGCTCAGCGAGCGCGGCTGGGATCGTTCGGTGCCGCGCCTGTTCGTGGCGATGGGCATCGGCCACATCGCGATTTTGGCGATGGGCTTTGCCTGGCTCGCCTTCGGCATGAAGCTCGGCGTCGAGAAAGCCTGGCTTGTCGGCCTCCTGCCGTTCATCGCGGGGTCGCTGGTGAAGAACGCCCTTGGCGCGGCGCTGGTGCCCGCCGTGCGACGCCTGGTTGACCGCCGCCGCGGCTAACGCTGACGCGGGTAATCGCTGACCTACACAGGAATCTGGCTGATTAATCGTACAACACATCCCCGGCGGCTTGCCGGGGGTGTGGCATTCTGTGCTATTGACCCCCGCAGTTCAAAAGATTTGACGGGAGGGAATTCATGGCGGCAGTGATCGCAACAACGGGCGTGCCAGCGCCTGCAGCAAAACCCTGGTATAAGATTCTCTACGTTCAGGTGTTGATCGCGATCCTGCTCGGCGTCGTCGTTGGTTCGTTTTTCCCCAACATTGCCACCAATGACTGGATCAAGGCGCTCGGTGACGGCTTCATCAAGCTGATCAAGATGGTGATCGCGCCGATCATTTTCTGCACCGTGGTGTCCGGCATCGCGCACATCCAGGACGCCCGCAAGGTCGGTCGCGTCGGTGTCAAGGCGCTGATCTATTTCGAGATCGTCTCGTCCTTCGCGCTGATCCTTGGTTTGGTGATGGGCAACCTGTTTCAGGTCGGCCATGGCCTCGCCACCAAGCCGGATGCGGCCGCGGTCGCCACCTACGTCAAGCAGGCGGAAGCGCAGAAGTCGGTCGATTTCGTGCTCAACATCATTCCCGACAGCGTCGTTGGGGCGCTCGCGCGCGGCGACATCCTGCAGGTGCTGCTGTTCGCGATCCTGTTCGGCTTCGCGCTGATGGCGCTCGGCGAACGCGGCCACCGCCTGCGTGACATCATCGACGACACCTCGCACGCGATATTCGGCGTGATTGCCATCGTCATGAAAGCGGCGCCGATCGGCGCGTTCGGTGCGATGGCCTATACGATCGGCAAATTCGGCCCGGCGGCGCTGGGCAATCTGGTCAGCCTGATCGTGCTGTTCTATGCCACTGCGGCACTGTTCGTGGTCGGGGTGCTCGGCCTGATCGCCCGCTTCGTCGGCTTCAACATCTTCAAGTTCATCGCCTACATCAAGGATGAATTGCTGATCGTGCTCGGCACCAGCTCCTCGGAGAGCGCGCTGCCGCAGCTGATGGCGAAGCTCGAGCGCCTCGGCTGCTCGAAATCGGTGGTCGGCCTTGTGGTTCCCACCGGCTATTCGTTCAATCTCGACGGCACCAACATCTACATGACGCTGGCGACCTTGTTCATCGCGCAGGCGCTCGGTGTCGATCTCACCTTCACCCAGCAGCTGACGATCCTTGCGGTCGCCATGCTGACGTCGAAGGGCGCCAGCGGCGTGACGGGCGCGGGCTTCATCACGCTGGCGGCGACGCTGACGGTGGTGAATCCGGCGCTGGTGCCGGGCATGGCGATCGTGTTCTCGATCGACAAGTTCATGAGCGAGGTGCGTGCCCTCACCAACATTACCGGCAACGGCGTCGCCGCGGTGTTCGTGTCGTGGTGGGAAGGCGAACTCGATCACGATCGGATGCACGCCAATCTGAACAAGACCATCGATCCGTCAGACGTGGAAACCGCCATCACCACCGGCTGATCGCTGCGCCACCATCGCAGGCAATAAAAAAGCCGCCCGGTTCGCCGGGCGGCTTTTCGCTGTTCAGGCGCTTGAGCTTACTCGCCGGTGCCGAAGGCGCGTGACCACCAGCCGGCCTTGCGCGGCTGGGTGCCGGTTGCGACTTCCGGCGCTGCTGGCTCGGCGGCAGGAGCCGGCTGCGGTGCAGCGGCGACTGGCTCCGCAACGGGCTGCGGTTCGGACGGCGATGCGAAGCTGACCTTTTCACGCACGGTCGAACGACGGCGGGCTGCAGCCTTGTCGTCGTCCTGCGGCGCAGCTTCCTGTGCAGGCACGGGAGCGGGTGCCGCGGGAGCAGGTTCGGGCGCAACAGGAGCGAACAGCGGCACGGCATCGTGCCGGCTCTGCCGGACCTCGGGCTGCGGTTCGGAGTACGATGTCACGGTTTCCACCGGAGCTGCATATGGACGCGGCTCCGAGAACGCTCCTTCGAGATCGGCGACAGCTTCGCTGGCTTCCGAAGCCGAGGTCGGCCCGAGTTCGTCGGCAATCGATCCAACCAGACCATCCTCCGGTCCACCACGCCGACGGCGTCCACCGCGGCGACCGCGGCGGCGCGGGCGCCGCTCGCCATCGATCGGCTGGTCCGTGGTGCGAGCCTCGCCGGACTGATCCTCGGACTCGTCATCCTCGCCTTCGCTGTCGTCGCCAACGGTTTCGACGTTGCCTTCGCCAGCGACGGCGGTTGATTCATGGCCGACGCGCTCGGGAGCCGGTCCGCCTTCGCGGGCCTCGCCGGAACGTCCACGCCGACGCCGGCGCCGCTTGCGCTTGCGGCCGTCCGCATCGGTCTCGCCGGCGACGCTTTCGCTCGCCTGCTCGTCGTCGGTGAGGCCTTCGGTCTCTTCCGTCTCGATTTCAGCCTCAGTCTCGAAGGACTCTTCGTCCTCGAAGGGTTCTTCTTCCATCGGCGGCGGGAACGCTGCGACCTGGGCCGCGAGGAGGGCCTTGGCGGCCTCCAGCGTATGCACCTGGTCGCCGCGGTCGATCACGAAGGACTGCTGACCGGTGACGGAGGGATCGGCGATCACCGCGAGCGTGACCTTGAAGCTGCTTTCGAGATCGCGCAGATGGCCGCGCTTGTGGTTGAGCACATAGAGCGCGACGTCAGTGCGGGTGCGCACGATCAGATTGTGCGTGGCGCCCTTCATCAGAATCTCTTCCATGCCGCGCAGCAACTGCAGCGCAACCGAGGAGACCGAGCGGACGTGGCCGCTGCCGCCGCAATGGGTGCAAACCTCGGTGGAGCTTTCCAGCACGCTGGCGCGGATGCGCTGACGCGACATTTCCAGCAGGCCGAAATGCGAGATGCGTCCGACCTGGATGCGCGCGCGATCCTGCCGCAGGCAGTCGCTCATCTTGCGTTCGACTGAGCGGTTGTTGCGCTTCTCGTCCATATCGATGAAATCGATGACGATCAGGCCGGCGAGATCGCGCAGGCGAAGCTGCCGCGCCACTTCTTCGGCCGCTTCGAGATTGGTCTTGAGCGCGGTGTCCTCGATGTGGTGTTCGCGGGTCGAACGGCCCGAGTTCACGTCGATCGAGACCAGAGCTTCGGTCTGGTTGATGACGATGTA
>JAQGKA010000513.1 GCA_028290355.1 Tardiphaga sp.
GCACGCGCGGCTCGCCGGCTGTGCACCGGGCGGGTGCGTGCCGCCGGCCGCGCCGGCTCATCCACCACCACCGCGGGCAATTCGCGCGCCGAAGATTGTGCCTCCGCAGGTGTTGCCATCAACGCCACCAGCATCGGCAGCGCGGTGCCGAACATCCATCCCGCGTTCTTCTCGTTTATAATCATTCCAGACCCCGTTACCTCTTGTGTGGGGTCCAGTAATCAGCGTTATCGGCCTGTTGAAAGCGCAAACGGCCTTTCAACAGGCTGTTTAGCATTAGTATTGCTCCATTTGATTGTGATGCGGCATTTGGTGAGAGGCGCGAAGCGCCAGCGCTCGTCGGGACGACGCGGCCATCACGAACACCCGCATTGTCGCTGCCATCCAGCGACATCGAGCGAGGCACGCATCGATGCCCCGCTCCAGTTCCCTTGCAGATCTCATTTGCAGAATCTGATACGAGCTACCGCGGGTAAAACACAAAGCCGGCGATGACGAGCATGGCCGTCACCGCCAGCATTTGCGCGAGCACCCCCGAGGCTGCCTTGAGACGGGCATCCTTCATTCGTTTCTCCCCAGACGTGGGCATTGCATTGGACATGCCACATCGTTGTGCGGCGAGCACCCAAGGCATCAGTCAGATTTTACGCAAACACCCCAAGACGAGTCTCCGCCTCATGAGTCCCCAATCGGCGAAGATCGACGCAGCCAGAGTCAATCAGCAATGCGGCGGGAATTTGTTGCTGGTTATGTCGGTGCGATAGGTTCCCGCTCGTCTTGTTGTCAGACGGAGACGTTCCGAGATCGCATCCAGGAAACGCAGGAGGTTCCTTTGTCACTCACGCTGCATTTTCATCCGCTGTCCTCATTCTGCCAGAAGGTGCTGACCGCGCTCTACGAAAACGCCACGCCGTTCAAGCCGCAGATGGTCGAGTTGTTCGATCCGGCGCAGCGCGCAGCGTTTCTGAAGCTGTGGCCGATCGGCAAGTTTCCGGTGCTGCGCGACGAGGCCCGGGATCGCACTGTCCCGGAAAGCAGTATCATCATCGACTATCTGGCGCAGCACTATCCCGGCCCGGTAACTCTCATCCCGACCGATCCCGAACAGGCGCTGCGGGTGCGCGCCTGCGATCGCGTGATCGATCTGTACATCCATCTGCCGATGCAGAAAATTGTCGGCGATACCATGCGGCCGGAGGGCAGCCACGATCCGCACGGCGTGCAGGAGGCGAAGGCGATGCTGCAGACCGGGCTGGGCGTGCTCGACCGCGACCTCGGCGCGTCGACCTGGGCGGTCGGCGAAAGCTTTACCCTGGCGGACTGCTCCGCCGCGCCGGCGCTGTTCTACGCCAACGAGGTGGCGCCGTTCGGCGAGACGCATCGCAACGTCGCGGCCTATTTCGAACGCCTGCTGGCGCGGCCGTCCTTTGCCCGCGCGGTGGCGGAGGCCAAGCCGTACTTCCACATGTTTCCGAAGGACAAGTTGTCATGACGAACATCAACAAGGCCGAACTCATCCGCGCGCTGTTTGCCGCCTATTTCTCGAACGACCGCAGGGCGGTTGAGGATGTCCTCACCGAGGATTTCCGGTTCACGAGTCCGTATGACGACGAGATCGACAAGGCGACCTACTTCGCGCGTTGCTGGCGCAACAGCGACTGGATCGAACGGCATGAACTGGAAAGGATATTCGTCGAAGGCAATGAAGCCTTCGTGACCTACAAATGCATCGCGAAGGGCGGCAAGCGCTTTCGGAATACGGAGTTCTTTGCGTTCGAAGGCGATAGGATTCGGCGCATTGATGTGTACTTCGGCGCAAGTTATCAGGATGGCGCGTTCGTCGCGCAGAAATCATAGTAGCCGTAGGGTGGGCAAAGCGAAGCGTGCCCACCATCGCCATCATCGTCGCGCGCAGATGGTGGGCACGGCGCAAGCGCGCCTTTGCCCACCCTACGAGCTTCGAAGGCGAACGGATCAGGCGCATCGATGTGTATTTTGGAGCGACGTATGAGAACGGCCTGTTCGTTGCGCAGAAATCATCGTAGTCGTAGCCCGGATGAAGTCGTCGCGCGCATCGCGGCGCGGCGACGAAATCCGGGGGCAGCTTTGATGATGGTTGGGCCGGCCCCCGGATTGTCTTCCGGACCTGCAACTGTATGAGCGGCGGTGAGGACTTCTCCTGTCGGCAAAAAACAAAAGCCGCTTCCTTCGCTTATTCTCTCCCCATTTTCCGTAACTAGTATGTGCGTGATAGACCGCCTCATTTTCACGTCGAGATTGTTGAGGTTCATCTGGATCTCTCCGTTTTGTGTGGAGGTGATAGGCTGACACCGAGCCTAATGGTATGGTTTGCCATTACCCGCGAAATAATTGTTGCAGCCATGTCGGCGTCGCAATATCCCGTTCGTCTATGATCAGAGCATTCGTTAGGCGGGAAGCTCCGGACCCGACGTCAATTGAGGAGGCGACCAATGCGTTTCATGGTGATTGTGAAGGCCAGCAAGGACACCGAAGCCGGCGTGATGCCATCGACGGAGTTGCTGACGGCGATGGGCAAGTTCAACGAGGAGATGGTCAAGGCTGGGGTGATGCAGGCCGGCGAGGGGCTGCACCCTACCTCGAAGGGCGCGCGTATCAGATATTCCGGCGGCGATCCGGTCGTGACCGAGGGGCCGTTCGCCGTGACCAGCGATCTCATCGCGGGGTTCTGGTTGATCGATGTGAAATCGAAGGCCGAGGCGATCGCGTGGATGAAGCGAGCGCCGTTCGATGGCGGGTCCGAGATCGAAATTCGCCAGGTGTTTGCGGCGGAGGATTTTGGCGAGGCGCTGACGCCCGAATTGCGCGAGCAGGAAGAGCGTCTGCGCGCGCAGGCGGCTAAGAAATAAGTGCGGCTTACTCTCATCGAACAAGGAGCGTGAAATGCGATTCATGATGCTGATGATTCCGAAGGGCTACGAGAGCGCCGCGCCCGGCACGATGCCGGAAGCCGAGGCGGTGGCGGCGATGATGAAATACAATGAGGCGCTGAAGGACGCCGGCGTGCTGATCACGCTCGAAGGTCTGCATCCGCCATCGATGGGCGTGCGGGTCTCCTTCCCCGATGGCAAGCCTGTCGTCACCGATCGTCCGTTCGCCGAGTCCAAGGAAGTGCTCGGCGGCTACTGGATGATCGACGTCGCTTCGCGCGATGCGGCGATCGAATGGGCCAAGCGATGCCCGGCCGGTCCCAACGAGATCATCGAGATCCGCCAGATCCAGGAGATGGCGGATTTCCCGGAGGACGTGCAGGAGGCTGCTGCCGGGTTCGAAAAGTTGCAAGCCGGCGGGCGTGGCTGAACGGCGAGACGCCGGCCGCGAGCGGGATCGCTCGGCGCAACCTTCCTCAGCTTGCCGTAAGACTTTTCGCCGGTTTGGCGAATTTCCCGCACGAATTTTTCAGGTCTTGCGGCAGGATTAAGGCACGCGGAACTTAGTGACCTTGCGACCCGGCTCATGTTAAAGCCCTTCACATGAGCTGGCACAAGGACCGCCGCCCCGAGCGCGGCTATCACCACGGCAATCTGAAGGAGGCGCTGCTGCAGGCGGCGCTCGGGCTGATCGCGGAGAAGGGGCCGGCGGGCTTCACTTTCGCCGACGCCGCGCGTTCGGCCGGCGTCAGCGCCGCGGCGCCGTACCGGCATTTTCGCGATCGCGACGATCTGCTCGCCAGCATTGCGCAACGGGGTTTTGAGCAGTTCGAGGCGACGCTGACCGCGGCCTGGGACGATGGCCGGCCCGACACCGTCAGCGCCTTCGAGCGGGTCGGCAAAGCCTATCTGGCCTTCGCCCGCAACGAGCCGGCATTCTATTCGGCGATGTTCGAATCCGGCATTCCCGTCGATCTCAATCCGACGCTGATGGCGGCGAGCGAACGCGCCTTCGGCATCATCCGCGCCGCCGCCGAGCGGCTCGCCGCGCTGACGCCGCCCGGCGTGACCCGGCCGCCAGCGCTGATGATGGCTTTGCACATCTGGTCGCTGGCGCATGGTGTCGCATCCCTGTTCGGCCGCGGCGACGCGGCGCGCCGAAAATTGCCGATGTCGCCGGAGGACCTGCTCGAGGCGGGCGTGCTTATCTATCTGCGCGGACTTGGTTTTCCGACCGAGCGCAAGGCGCCGGCGCCGGAAACCGTCGCCGAGGAGCGGCCTGCGGGCCCCTGGGGCAAGGCGCCAAAATAAATTGGCGCGGCCTGCTTGCGGTGATCTTGACAAAAACCGGCCGTGGTTTAGGTATGTGAATGTTATTTACATTCACCGACGGCATGGTGCCGTCCATGGAGAGGCAAATGGCCAACACTGCAGATCTCAATCGATGGGACTATCCCGCCGATGAGCGCCGCATGTCCTACGGGATGCGACCGCCATGGCATATTGCGTTGATCGTGCTGGGTTTCATCGTGTGGTGGCCGATCGGCCTCGCACTTCTCTTCTTCTCACTCGGGAGCAGGAAAATGGCTTGTTGGGATCACGGCGATCGCTTCGCGAACAAGATGGAGCGCATGCAGTACAAGATGGAGCGGATGCGCGGCCGCATGGAGCGCCGCGGCTTCGGCTTCGGTCCGCCGACCTCAGGCAACCGCGCCTTCGACGAGTACCGCATGGAAACGCTGCGCCGCCTCGAAGAGGAACAGCACGAATTCAAGGACTTTCTCGATCGGCTGCGCCACGCCAAGGACAAGGAAGAGTTCGACCAGTTCATGGCGCAACACCGCCCGCGGCCGACCCCGCCGAACGACGCGCAGCCGCAGGGCTGATGTAAATAGGATTAACTTCTTTGGCGTCAGGCGGTAGCGCCCCCTTCGCCAGTCGCCGGCATGGCCGCCCGTTTGCGAAAGCAGACGGGCGGCTTTGTTTTGAGCGCGGCGATTTTGCACATCACGAACAAGCGAATTGCGCTTCATTTCTCCGCCAAAATGGCCTTTGGTAACCCCGCATTAACCACGACCAGCGTCTGGTAAAACCTGCAAAGACGCGCGTAAGCCCTCGTTTTGACATGTTGGCAGGGGATTCAGGGCCCGGCTTCGGACGAGCCATTCCATGCGACACAACAGGCTTTGCGCTGGCTTTACGCCGCGTGCGGCGCGTGGCTGCAACCGGCGGCGGCAATGCCGCCGGTGAATTGGAGATTTTGCGTTGAGAGGATACCGCCCATGAACCCGGCCGATGTGGCGCAGTCAGCCCTGCCGCTGGCTTCTTCCGACGTTTCGCTGATCGCGCTGTTCTGGCAGGCCCACTGGATCGTGAAAGCGGTCATGCTCGGACTGCTCGGCTGTTCGGTCTGGGTCTGGGCGATCGCGATCGACAAGATGTTTCTTTATGCGCGCACCAAGCGCGCGATGGACCGTTTCGAGCAGGCTTTCTGGTCCGGCGAGTCGATCGAGGATCTCTATCGCGCGCTGTCCGCCAAGCCGACGCAGTCGATGGCGGCCTGTTTCGTCGCCGCGATGCGCGAGTGGAAACGCTCGTTCGAGAGCCAGGCCCGGTCCTTCACCGGCCTGCAGATGCGGATCGACAAGGTGATGAACGTTTCCATCGGCCGCGAGATCGAAAGGCTGGAACGCCGCCTCCTGGTGCTGGCGACCGTCGGCTCGGCCGGCCCCTTCGTCGGCCTGTTCGGCACCGTCTGGGGCATCATGTCGAGCTTCCAGTCGATCGCCGCCTCCAAGAATACATCGCTGGCCGTGGTCGCCCCGGGCATCGCGGAGGCGCTGTTCGCCACCGCAATCGGCCTTATCGCCGCCATTCCGGCGACTATTTTCTACAATAAGTTCACATCCGAGGTGAACCGCCAGGCCCAGCGCCTGGAGGGGTTTGCCGACGAGTTTTCTGCGATCCTGTCGCGCCAGATCGACGAGCGCGTCTGAGGAGCGATAGTCCTTGAACCTTGAAGTGGGCACCCGATCATGGGCATGAATATGGGCTCGGGAGGCGGCGGTGGCGGTGGACGACGCGGTCGTCGTCGCGCCAATGTCATGGCCGAGATCAACGTCACCCCGATGGTCGACGTCATGCTGGTGCTGATGATCATCTTCATGGTCTCGGCGCCGATGCTGACCGTGGGCGTGCCGCTCGATCTGCCGCAGACCCAGGCCAAGAGTCTCGAGCAGGACAAGACGCCGCTGCAGCTCTCCGTCGATATCAAGGGCAAGATCTTCATCAACGACACCGAGGTGGCGATGAACGATCTGGTGCCGAAATTAAAGGCGATCACCGATGCCCGTGGCGGCCTCGATGAGCGTATCTTCATGCGGGCGGACAAGAAGGCGGACTACGGGACGGTGGCTCGTGTGATGGGGCAGTTGTCAGGCGCCGGGTTCAAGCGGCTGGCGCTGGTGACCGAGGTGGAGCAGGGGACCTGACGGTGAAGGTCGACAAGACATTCGCGGCGTCTGTGGCCCTGCACGTCCTCGTGATCGGGTGGGGACTGGTATCGTTCTCGTCCAAGGCCTTCGTCTCGATGCCGGAGGACTCGCTTCCCGTTGAAATCATCTCCGCCGACCAGCTTGCAAAAGTTACTGCCGGCATGAAGAGCGGCAAGAAGGAAGTCAAAACGCCGCTGGTCGAAAAGGTCGCCGAGGCCAAGCCGATTGACGACACCGTCGGCAAGATCACCGAGAAGGCGCCGGTCGTGACTGACACGACACCGCCGCCTCCACCGCCGACGCCGGTCGAGAAGCCGGTGGAGAAGAAGCCCGACCCGCCGAAGCCAGTGGCTGAGAGCAAGCCGAAGGAAGAGCCGAAGCCGATCGAGAAGAAGCCAGATCCGCCGAAGGTCGATCCGATTGCGGAAGCCCTGAAGAAGGAAGAGCCGAAGAAGCCGCCGCCGAAGCCGCAGGCCCAGGCCGCCGCTACCCCGCCGCCGACACCGCCCAAGCCGAAGCCGGAACGCACCTTCGACCAGTCGAAGATCGCGGCCCTGCTCGACAAGCGCGATCCGAGCCGCAACGCGGCGACCGGCGATACGCTGAATTCCAATGCCGCGCTTGGCCTGTCGAAGGGCAAGGCCGCGGACAATTCCGCGACCTGGGGCGCGATGTTCAAATCGCAGGTCGAGCGCTGCTGGAAGAAGCCCTATGGCGGTATCGAGGCGCAGATGACCGAGGCGATCTTCAGCGTCAAGCTGAAGCAGGACGGCTCGCTCGAGACGACGCCGGCGTCGATCAGCAATCCATCGACGCCGTATTTCCGCGTCTATCAGGAGAGCGCGTTGCGCGCGATCATCGAATGTCAGCCGTACAAGCTGCCGGCAGCCTATTTCGACGAATGGAAGTTTTTCGAACCCGTGTTCACCGAGCGACGGTCATGAGGACGTCAGCACTGCTGACGATCACAGACATCAAGCAAAGCCTGTAACAATGACCGACAAAAATGGATTGCCCGACATGCTGTTTCGCCCGAGCCGCCGACAGATCATTTCCGGAATGGCGTCGACCGGCCTGTTGATGGGAACGGGTGCGCGCACGGCCTTTGGCCAGGCACGGGTGCAGATCACCGAAGGCAATGTTGCGCCGCTGCCGATCGCGATTCCGAATTTCGTCGCCGGCACCGCGTCGGACAACGAGGTCGGCGTCGGCGTGGCGCAGGTCATCACCAACAATCTCAAGCGCAGCGGCCTGTTCGCACCGATCGATCAGGCGGCCTTCATCGAGAAGGTCACCAATATCGACGCGCCGCCGCAGTTTCAAAACTGGAAGACCATCAACGCCCAGGCGCTGGTGACCGGCCGCATGACGCGTCAGGGAGACGGGCGGCTGAAGGCCGAATTCCGGCTCTGGGATGTCGCCACCGGCCAGCAGCTCACCGGCCAGCAATATTTCACCTCGCCGGAATACTGGCGCCGCATCGCGCACATTATCTCGGATCAAATCTACGAGCGTCTGACCGGTGAAAAAGGCTATTTCGACAGCCGCGTGGTGTTCGTCGACGAGACCGGCGCCAAGGAACGTCGCGTCAAGCGCCTGGCGCTGATGGATCAGGACGGCGCCAATGTACGCTATCTGACGCGCGGCGCCGACCTGGTGCTGACGCCGCGGTTCTCGCCATCGACGCAGGAAATTACCTATATGGAATTCGGCCAGGGCGACCCGCGGGTCTACCTGTTCAATATCGAGACCGGGCAGCGCGAGATCGTCGGCAATTTTCCCGGCATGTCGTTTTCGCCGCGTTTCTCGCCGGACGGCCAGCGCGTCATCATGAGCCTGCAGCAGGGCGGCAATTCGAACCTGTTCGTGATGGACCTGCGCTCGAAATCCACCACGCGCCTCACCGATACGCCGGCCATCGATACCTCGCCGTCCTACGCGCCCGACGGCAGCCGGATCTGTTTCGAGTCCGATCGCGGCGGCAAGCCGCAGATCTACACGATGGCGGCGACCGGCGGGCCGGCACAGCGCATCTCGTTCGGCGATGGCAGCTATTCGACGCCGGTATGGTCGCCGCGGGGCGACTACATCGCCTTCACCAAGCAGGGCGGCGGCCAATTCGCCATCGGCATCATGAAGACCGATGGTTCGGGTGAACGAATCCTGACCGCGGGCTACCACAATGAAGGGCCGACCTTTGCGCCGAACGGCCGGGTGGTGATGTTCTTCCGCGATCCCGGCGGCAGTGGCGGACCGTCGCTGTTCACCGTCGACATCTCCGGACGCAACGAACAGCGGGTTCCGACCCCCGGTTTCGCGTCCGATCCGGCGTGGTCGCCATTGTTGTCCTGAAAATCCATGCCGCCCGGCGGGGCTTGCGCCGTTAATCGGCAAACATTGCCTAGCATGCTGATTTTTCGAGCAAATTTCTACAATTCGACACGAGAAGCAACGTCTCGGTAACGATGTTCCCTCAGAAAGACTTCATCTGGGAAGGGTAAAAGTACGCACCCAGAACAGGACGCGTACACGCAAAATGCAGCTCGCAAGTCAGAGCGGAGAGCCCGATCAGAAAGTGTCGCCGCCGATTCGCGCGGCGTTGCTCGATTCGCTGTTCGAAACTCCGGCTTCGATGCTTACGGGTCTCGTCTTCGGAGCCATCGCGGCAGCCATGACAGCGCTGAAGACGGGAGAGAATCTAATCTGGGCGTGTGTCGCGCTTCTCATCGCCGCCGCCGCTGTCCGCGCGTTAGACCTGCAGCGGTACCAGGCGCGCAGATCGACCCTGACTGTCGATGAAGCTGCGCGGTGGAAGAAACGCCATCAGATCGGGGCGATGATCCAGGCCGCTGCGCTCGGCATATGGTGTTCGACCACACTGTTGGCCAGTGATGACGCCGTGGCCCACATGATTTGTATGTCGGTAACCACCGGGATCGTGGCGTGCGGTGCGGGCCGGGCCTATGGACAGCAGTGGGTTTTCCAGCTGCAGGTTGCGCTTGCCTTCGGTTCAACTGTGATCGCGCTGGCGTTGCGTGGCACACCCTATTACGTGGC
>JAQGKA010000547.1 GCA_028290355.1 Tardiphaga sp.
GCGAAAAGTGTATTTCAGCGGTAGTCAATCCGCCGGGAACCGTATTATGCTGCCTTCATTGGGACTGGCTTTACGTTCCGCTTCCGCGAATGGGGGCGGCGGAGTGACAAGGCCTCGATGATTTTGACGGACCGGCGATTGTCGCCGCGTCCGCCGTGAAGGCCAAGCTTTCCGGGAAGTGCGAGCTTCGTGAAGTGAATGTCCGATCGGCCGATGCGCGAAAGCGTAGCGGCGGAGCAATGCGGGGGAGGAGTTTCCCGATGGGCATGAACGGTACGGTCAAGTTCTTCAATGGCGAACGCGGCTACGGCTTCATCAAGCCGGACGATGGCGGGCGCGATGTGTTCGTGCACATCACCGCGGTCGAGCGCGCCGGCCTGAAGGACCTGGTCGAAGGACAGCGCATCACCTTCGAGGTCGAGCCCGACAAGAAGGGCAAGGGCCCCAAGGCGGTCAATCTGGTGATTACGACGTAGCGACGTTCGACAACGACTGGCTGCATAAAAAATCCCGGCCGCGAACGGCAGGGAGGTTGGTGTCGCTTCGTCTTCTAACTTGGATCAGAAGTGATAATTCACGCCGAGGCGGACGGTGCCGAAGTCGAGGCCGTTGTTGGCGCCGGTGAGCGTATAGTTGTTGCTGGACAGATTGACGTAGAGATATTCGATCTTGGCGGTCCAGTTCTGGTAGATTCCGAATTCGGCGCCGGCGCCTACGGCATAGCCGACCGAGGTCTGCGACTGCTGCAGGCCATTGAGCTCGGCCTGCAGGCTGCCGAAGGCAAGACCGCCGGTGCCGTAGATCAGGATGTTGTTGAAGGCGTAGCCGACGCGACCGCGCACGGTGCCGAACCAGGGGTTCGAAAACTTGTAGTTCGCGAAGCGGTCGTCCGCGCCGGTGCCCTGCAGATCGCCTTCGAGACCGAACACCATCTGTCCGTTTTGCCAGTTGTAACCGCCGGTCACGCCGCCGGCGACGCCGGATGGCTTGGCCCCGCTGTTGGAAACGTTGCCCCATTCGTAGCCGAGGGTGCCGCCGAGATAGGGGCCGGCCCAGCTGTACCCGTTGAGTGGCTGGTTCACCGTGTAGGGCGCGCGTGACCGGTACGGCAGATCCGCCGCCGACGCCGACGCCATACCTGCAGCCAGAACGACGACTGCCGCGAACGCTAACTTGCTCATCTCAAACACTCCAAAAAACGCTGTGCTGCCCGTGCCCGCGGGCTGTTTCGGGCGATGCCCGAACGAAGCCTTAGGGTTACGGAATTCGATCTTTTCTCGGTAGGATTTATCGAGAGTTTTAGCTTAAGCAGTTCTTAAGACCCCTTTTTCGCGCCGGATTGGCGTTAAGGAAGTCTTACTTGCGGGGATCCGCGCATTTTGGTTTGAACGTCCGCGCGCAGCTGCGATGCGCGCCGGGCCGCCCGAAGGCGCCGTCTTATCCCCGTTCCGCCGCCGGCTGCCGCTGGCGATGACCCGCCGCAACGCTTAAATCAGGCCCATGATTCAAGACCCCACCGAACCGCCCCAGGCGCCGGCCGATTCCGTGACGGAGCCGGGTTCCGCAACCGGAGCCCTGCGCGACATTCCGGCATCGCTCCAGGTGTCCGGGGATCTGGACCCGGATACGGCCGCGGTTGAGGACGAGGAAGACGGTGCGCTGCCCGATATCGCGGATGATTCCGGCGAGCCGGTTCCCGAGGGACCGCTGGCGATCGGCCGCGCCGCGATCGAGCATGCGGTGAAGCATGCCCCGACGTCGCCTGGCGTCTACCGGATGCTCAACGCCGCCAGCGACGTGCTCTATGTCGGCAAGGCCAAGAACGTAAAGAAGCGGCTGAGCTCTTATGCGCGGCCGACCGGCCATGTAATGCGCATCGCGCGGATGATCGCGGCCACCGTGGTGGTGGAGATCATCTCGACATCAACCGAGACTGAGGCGCTGCTGCTCGAGGCCAATCTGATCAAGCAGCTGCGGCCGCGCTTCAACGTGCTGCTGCGCGACGACAAGTCGTTTCCCTATATTCTGATCTCCGGGGATCACTGGGCGCCGCAGATCCTGAAGCACCGTGGCGCGCAGTCGCGCCCCGGGCGCTATTTCGGGCCGTTCGCCTCGGTCGGCGCGGTCAACCGCACCATCACCGCGCTGCAGCGCGCGTTCCTGGTGCGCTCCTGCACCGATTCCTTCTTCGAGAGCCGGACCCGGCCGTGCCTGCTGTATCAAATTCGCCGCTGCTCCGGCCCCTGCACCGGCGAGATCGATTTTCCCGGCTATACCGAGCTGGTGAAGGAGGCGAAGGATTTTCTGTCCGGCCGTTCCCGCGCGGTGAAGCAACTGCTCGCCGGCGAGATGGAGAAGGCCTCCAACGATCTCGCCTTCGAGCGCGCCGCGTTATACCGCGACCGTCTGGCGGCGCTGTCGGCGATCCAGTCGCAGCAAGGCATCAACCCGCGCACCGTGGAGGAGGCCGACGTGTTCGCCATCCACCAGGAGGGCGGCTATTCCTGCGTCGAGGTGTTCTTCTTCCGCACCGGGCAGAACTGGGGCAACCGGGCGTATTTTCCGCGCGCCGAGAAATCCTTCACGCCGGAGGAGGTGTTGTCCTCGTTCCTGGCGCAGTTCTACGACGACAAGCCGCCGCCGAAGATGGTGCTGCTGTCGCATGCCATCGAGGATGCCGACGTGTTGGCCAGCGCGCTGACCATCAAGGCCGGTTTCAAGGTCGAGGTGCTGACGCCGCAGCGTGGCGAGAAGAAGGAACTGGTGGCGCACGCGCTGACCAATGCGCGCGAGGCACTCGGCCGCAAGCTCGCCGATACCGCGACGCAGACGCGGCTGTTGGAGGGCATGGTCACCACCCTTGGCCTGCCTGACATCCCGAAGCGCATCGAGGTCTACGACAACAGCCACATCCAGGGCACCAACGCGGTCGGCGCGATGATCGTCGCTGGGCCGGACGGCTTCATCAAGAACCAGTACCGCAAGTTCAACATCAAGTCGGAAGGCCTGACGCCGGGCGACGACTACGCGATGATGAAGGAGGTACTGCAGCGCCGCTTCAAGCGGCTGCTGACGCCGCCAGCGGAAGGCGAGGTGGCGAAACCGAAAGACGACGACGTGCCGTTGTGGCCGGATCTTGTCATCATCGACGGCGGCCGTGGCCAGCTCAATGCCGTCCAGGAAATTTTCGAGAATCTCGACCTCAAGCGGGTGACGCTGATGGCGGTGGCCAAGGGGCCGGACCGTGACGCCGGCCGCGAGACCCTGTTCATGCCGGGCCGCGAGGCGATCAAGCTGGAGCCGCGCGACCCCGTGCTGTATTTCATCCAGCGGCTGCGCGACGAGGCGCACCGCTTCGTGATCGGCTCGCATCGTACGCTGCGCAAGAAGGACATCCGCGAGGCCGGCCTGCAGGAAATTCCCGGCATCGGCCCGACCCGCAAGCGGGCGCTGCTGCATCATTTCGGCACGCTGAAGGAAATCGAGCGGGCCTCGGTCGGCGATCTCGGCAAGGTTCCCGGCATCTCGGCCGAAAGCGCGCGGAAGATTTTCGACTTTTTCCACGCCCAGCCGGCGTCAAGATGAACGCGATGTAATCCCGCCGTCGTGGGGTTGCGATGGTTTTGCGGTAAACTAGGTACCGGGCGACACCGGGGGCGGTTGACCTCCGCGCTTTGGCAGTATTGGTAAGACGGATGACAGTGACCACACGACGGACCGCGAATTCCGCGATGTCCCTGCCGAACATGCTGACCTACGCCCGCATCGCCGCGATCCCGGTGGTGGTGGGCTGCGTCTATGCGCAGTCGATTATGGACGGCCCGCTATGGCTGCGCTGGGTCGCCCTGGCCGTCTTCATCGGCGCCGCGGTCACCGATTTCCTCGATGGGTATTATGCGCGGATCTGGGACCAGCATTCGGCGTTCGGCCGGATGCTCGATCCGATCGCCGACAAGCTGCTGGTGGCGTCCTGCCTGCTGATGCTGGC
>JAQGKA010000549.1 GCA_028290355.1 Tardiphaga sp.
GCCGCTGGCGCCGTTCTTCGGCGTGATGGGCGTGGCGCCGCCGCCGGCCTGGGGCCGCATCACCTCGCTGATCCCGCGCGCCATGGGCGGCAACCTCGACAACAAGGAACTCGCGGTCGGCGCCAAAGTGTATTTGCCGGTGTTCGTGCCGGGCGCAATGTTCTCCTGCGGCGACGGTCACGGCGTGCAGGGCGACGGCGAGGTCTGCGTCACCGCCATCGAGACGGCGCTGCAGGGTCGCTTCAAGCTGACCGTGCGCAAGGACCTGCGCTTCAACTATCCGCGCGCAGAAACTGCAACGCACTACATGACGATGGCGATGGATCCGGATCTCGATCAATGCGTGGTGAAGGCGCTGCGCGACATGATCGTGCTGCTCGGCGAGAAGCGCAACCTGTCGCGCGAGGATGCCTACACGCTCTGCAGCCTCGCCGCCGACCTGCGCGTCACCCAGACCGTCAATGGCTCGAAAGGCATCCACTGCATGATCGCAAAATCGGTCGTGCACGGATGAGGCGCTCGCCTGGACCAAGCGGGCATCGCAACCGCCTTGACCGGATCCGCACCCACCGAATCGTGGATGAAATTTTTTAAGATTTCATTAACTCTGTTGGCCCAGTGTGGGGTTATCTAAGCGCGGGCCGGATGTACGTCCGCGTCAAATGGCTCGGAGCTCACGCTCCGGGCCATTTCCATTTGGTCCATTTGGGATCGCTGCGTCCAAACCGTGCAATGCCGTGCCGCGCTTCTTGCGCGCCGGCCGGATCGAAGCTACAGGATGCCACATCGGAGCGTGGCGCAGCCCGGTTAGCGCACTAGTCTGGGAGACTAGGGGTCGGAGGTTCAAATCCTCTCGCTCCGACCATCTAATGAACTGATTTATCTGATGTTTCCTCCGCGTACCGGCGCAGAGGCCATCAGCCCTCTTTCATCACGGTATCCAGCACCTGCCGGCAGGCAACCAGGTCCTGCAGCACGGCTTCGAGCCGGGAGCGATCCAGCCGCGGCGCCGGGCTGGGCGTGGCTGGCGCCGGCCTGCTGTCCATCCCGGGTGCCTGCGGCCGAGGCGCGGCGATCTCCGGCTCGCGACGCACCGTCATTTCAGGCTCGCGCCGTGCCATCGTGGACGTGGCGGCGTCTTCTTCCTCGTCATCGTCGATATCGGCTTCCAGCTCCGGCGCGTCGTCATGATCGTCCTCGATCACACGCCGCTTCGCCCCGCCATCCGCCGCGAAGGCCGGCGCGGCTGCACCGTCGACCAGCCCCTGCACTGCCTTGATGCCGTTCTCTTTCAGGATTCGCTGCACACCGCGGATGGTATAGCCCTCGCCGTAGAGCAGGCGGCGAATGCCGCGCAGCAGATCGACGTCGTCCGGGCGGTAGTACCGCCGGCCGCCCGATCGTTTCATCGGCTTGATTTGGGTGAACCGGGTTTCCCAGAAACGCAGCACATGCTGCGGGATGTCGAGGTCGTCGGCGACCTCGCTGATGGTTCGGAACGCATCCGGCGCTTTGTCCAAAGGCAGGATCCCCAAAGTTTATCGCAACGTACTTGTTCGCGATCTGGTTGTTCGCGAACTCAGTCGTCGTGCTCGTCTTTGCCGTTGCTGACGGCGCCGTCGCCGTTGATCCGCTGCTTCAGAATCGCGGATGGCTTGAACACCATCACACGGCGCGGAGAAATCGGTACTTCAGTGCCCGTTTTCGGATTGCGTCCGATCCGCTGGCCCTTCTTGCGAACCATGAAGGAACCGAACGACGACAGCTTCACCGTCTCGCCCTTCTCGAGGCAGTCGGTGATTTCCTTTAAGACCAGTTCAACGAACGCAGACGACTCCGTGCGCGACAGACCTACCTTTTGGTAGACCGCTTCGCACAGATCGACGCGTGTGACTGTTTTTCCCGTGCCCGTCATCGCCTGCCCCAACTCTCGGCGAACAAAATTCATGTCGGAAATTATGAGGTTACCGCTCCCCGGTCAACAGCGCTCATCAATGCAACCGCATCGAAGATCATGACAATGCGAGATAATTTTTATGCGCGCGCCTACCAGCGGATCAGCGCCGAGCCCCAGGTGAAGCCACCGCCCATGGCTTCAAGCAGCACCAAGTCGCCCTTCTTGATGCGCCCATCGCCCACCGCGACCGACAATGCCAGCGGAATCGACGCTGCAGAGGTATTGCCATGCAGGTCGACGGTCAGCACCACCTTCTGCGGTGCAATATGCAGTTTGTGCGCTGACGCATCGATGATGCGCTTGTTGGCCTGGTGCGGCACGAACCAGTCGATGCTGTCGGCGGTGGCGCCGGTAGCATTGAACGCATCGACGATCACGTCGGTGATCATGCCGACCGCATGCTTGAACACTTCGCGGCCTTCCATCCGGAGATAACCGACCGTCTGGGTCGAGGACGGCCCGCCATCGACGAACAGCTTGGCCTTGTGCCGGCCATCGGAGCGCAAGTGCGTAGTCAGAATGCCCCTGTCGGAGGGCTTGCCGGGTTGCTCTTGCGCTTCCAGCACGACGGCGCCGGCGCCATCGCCGAACAGCACGCAGGTGCCGCGATCGGTCCAATCCAAGATTCTTGAAAAGGTTTCGGCGCCGATCACCAGCGCGCGCTTGAAAGCGCCGGTGCGCAGGAAGTTGTCCGCGGTGGCGAGCCCGAACACGAAACCCGAGCACACCGCCTGCAGGTCGAAGGCGGCGCCGTGATTGATGCCGAGCGCGCTCTGAACCGCGACCGCGGTGGCAGGAAACGTATTATCCGGCGTCGAGGTCGCCAGCACGATCAGGTCGATCGACTGCGCATCGATGCCGGCATGGGCGAGCGCGGCCTGCGCCGCCTTGATCGCCAGGTGCGAGGTGAATTCGCCGTCAGCGGCGATGTGGCGCTGCCGGATACCGGTGCGCTGGACGATCCACTCGTCGGAGGTATCAACTTTCGATGCCAGCTCGGCATTGGTCAGGATCCGCTGCGGCAAATAGGAACCGCAGCCGAGCACGACCGAACGTATCGCAGTCACGAGACAGCCTCCTGCGCAGCGGGCGCCGAAGCGAGTGCGCCGCCGTCGCGATTGAGCATTTGATTGATCTTGGTGAGGAGATCGTAGCGGACCATGTCATAGCCAACATCCACCGCGTAGGCAAAGCCGTCTGCGTTGGTGCCGCCGTGGCTCTTTACGACAATACCCTTGAGCCCCAGAAACACCGCGCCGTTGGATTTGCTCGGGTCCATCTTGTCGCGCAGCGCCTTGAAGGCGTTCTTGGCAAATAGATAGCCGATGCGGGAGCGCCAAGTCCGGTTCATCGCGCCACGCAGATATTCCGCAATCTGCCGCGCGGTGCCCTCGGCCGCCTTCAGCGCGATGTTGCCGCTGAAGCCTTCGGTGACGATGACGTCGGCGGCACCCTTGCCGATTCCGTCGCCTTCGACGAAGCCGATGAATTGCAGCTGCGGCAGATCCGCGGCGCGCAGCAATTCCGCCGCCTCGCGGATTTCTTCGCCGCCCTTGATCTCTTCGACGCCGATGTTGAGCAGACCGACGGTCGGCCGTTCCAGATCGAACAGCGCGCTCGCCATGGCGCTGCCCATCACCGCCAGCGCTTTCAGGTGGTGCGCATCGCCGCCGATGGTGGCGCCAAGATCGAGCACCACGGAATCGCCGCGCGTGGTCGGCCAGATCGCCGCGAGCGCCGGGCGATCGATGCCATCGAGCATGCGCAGACAGAAGCGCGCCATGGCCATCAGCGCCCCGGTATTGCCCGCGGAGATGGCGACATCGGCCTCGTCCTTTTTCACGGCGTCGATCGCCAGCCACATCGACGACACCTTGCGGCCGCGACGCAGCGCCTGGCTCGGTTTATCATGCATGCTGACAGCGACGTCGGTATGGATGATCTTCGACACCGCTTTCAGCGCGGGGTGATGGGCCAGTTCCTTCTCGATCAACGCGCTGTCGCCGAACAGCAGGAATTCGCTGTCGGGATGCCGGGTCAATGAGATGGCGGCGCCGGGAATGACCACCGATGCGCCGATATCGCCACCCATGGCGTCAAGCGCGATGCGAACCTTTTTCGGCATGAACGTCCCGGAAACCTGTCTCTTGCGGCCATAACCACGCTGGCCGCGGAGCAAAGCTCACCACAGTGGGCGGTGAGCGGCGAAGATATGGCAATAACCCCTGTTCGGACCGGGACAATAGCGTTTCCGTGACCCGATACAACATCTTGACCGGACGCATTTCTCTCGCCAGCCGCCGAAAGCCCGGAATCGGAACCGGGCTTGATCAGGCCCTCCCAGCCCATGCGCCAGGAAGCCGTGCCGAACGTTGCCCGGTTTAGCTCAGCCGCCCCGGGGTTTCTTCGGAACCGGGGCGCTAGCGTCGCCCTTCAGCGCTTTCAGGGCCGCAAAGGGGTGCTCGTCGGGGTCGATATGCTCGACGGGAGGCTCAAACACCGCATCCGGCTTGCGCGGATAGGGATCGAGACCCAGAAACACCGCATCCGTCGCCAGCCGGCCGAGATCGATGAAGCCATTCTCGATCGGCTCCGGCGGATCCGGGGTCTCCTCGTCACTCTCGATGTCCTCATCGACCGATTCGGCCAGTTCGCGGATCTGCGACGGCGGCGCGAACATCAGGTCGATGTCCTCGTCGAAATCGCTTTCGATCGGATCCAGCGTCACCACGCAGGTCTGGCCGACCCGGCCCCAGACGCGGCCGGTGACGTGGACATGGCCGCCCTTGATCGGGGTCAGCAGCAGCGAGGCCTTGGCCGAAGCCACGCCCAGCAGCCCGCCCAGGGTCGCCATCGCCTCGCGCTCCTGCGGCCCGGCCTCGATGTCGCGCGCGACGCCGGTCTCCGGGATCTGGATCACCGCAATCGGCACGCTCCAGGGGTTGGAGGTGTCTGTCATGCGATCGGGTCTGCTCATGTCGATACCATGGTTGCCGCGGGCGACGGGAATCGCCACGCGCCTTTTGTCAGTGTTGTCTCGTCGAGCGCCGCGAGGCCGACAATCGCCGCCTCGACATAAGCGGCGAGCCGCCGCGCGTTGTCGATGTCCGTGCCGTTGTAGATATTCTTCGACAGCGCCAGCGCCAGTGGCTCCCTGCCTGCGCCCAGAGCCATATCATAAGCCGCGGTGCGGCCATAAAATGCCCGGCCGAATTCCTGCATTTTCTTCGGCACCCGGAGATCGCTGGTGCCCAGTTCGCGCAGATTGGCATCCATGTCGCTGCAGAAATGGTCTAATAGCCCCTGCGACAGCAGCCCCTGCGAGAGCCCGTCCTTCGGCTTCAGATGGCGCAGCACCATCCACAGGTGCAACAGCAACATATCGAAACGGCCATTAACCGTGTCCGGCGCGCCCAAGTCCCGATAAAACAAGGGTTCTCGCGCCTGCGCCACGATCATGCCATAGATGGCTTCAATGGTGCCGCGCAACGGCGTCGGGGTTTTCCTGAAGTGATTGAACGGCCAGACCATCTTGAGTTCCTCAGGCGGGCCCCTCGGGCACGCGCATGTTGCATTCAGAGGTTCTGCCCGGTACGTCAACGCCTCGCACGATGCAAGAGGACGGGGTCCGCTCCACGATGACAATTTCGAGCCATACCGGCGCCCATGCGCAGCCGGCGCGCAGTTTGCGCCGTCCCTGGCGCCGTGTGCGCGGCGCTCTTGCGGCCGCGGCCGTCTGCCTGTCGCTGGGCGCCTGCGCCGAGCAATATCAGAAGGGCTACATCCTGCCGATCGGCGCGCTGGAGCAGATCCCGATCGGCGCCAGCCAGGATCAGGTGCTGATCGTGATGGGCACCCCCTCCACCGTCGCCACCCTGAGCGGCGAAGTGTTCTATTACATCTCGCAGCGCGCCGAGCGCCAGGTCGCGTTCATGCCGCAGAAGGTCACCGACCAGCGCGTCATCGCGATCTACTTCGACAAGAATCGCAAGGTCGAGCGGCTCGCCAATTACGGCCTGCAGGACGGCAAGATCTTCGACTTCATCAGCCGCACCACGCCGACATCCGGCCAGGAGATGAGCTATCTGACGCCGCTGTTCAAGCTGATCAGCTTCCGCTAGGCGCGCTGCACCGGCATCGAATTGCAAAACCCCGCGGCATGCCGCGGGGTTTTTGTTGGCGCCGCTGCCTGCGCCAATGCGCCGGCTTGCCGACCCCACGCCGCGTCTCTACGCTGCCACCAAGATCAAACTCCAAGACCAAAAAATCATAACGACAGAAGCCTTAGGGAAGAGACCATGACCACACTCATTTCACGTCGCGGCATGCTGTCGGCGGCTGCCGCGCTCTCCGCCACCGCAGCATGGCCCCGCACGGGCAACGCCGCCGGCGACTGGCGCCCCACCGAAACCGTCCGCATCATCGTGCCCGCCGCAGCCGGCGGCAGCACCGACGTGATGGGCCGCATCCTGGCGGCGCATCTGCAGAATGTCTGGGGCCAGTCCGCCGTGGTGGAAAACCGCTCCGGCGGCGGTGGCACCATCGGCACCGCCGAAGTGGCGCGGCAGAAGGGCGACGGCCACACCATCCTGGTCGGCAATCCCGGCCCCAACGCCATCGCCTACAGCATCTTCAGGAACCTCAGCTACAAGCCCGAGCAGCTGCAGCCGGTCAGCAACATGATCCGGATTCCCAACATCGTCTGCGCCCATCCCAGCGTGCAGATCAAAACCATCCCGGAGCTGATCGCCTACATCAAGGCCAATCCCGACAAGCTCAACTACGGCTCCTCCGGCGTCGGCCAGAGCCCGCATCTCACCGGCGCATGGTGGCTGCAGCTCACCGGACTGAAGATGCAGCACGTCCCGTTCCGCGGCGCCGGCCCGGCGCTGCAGGCGGCACTCGCCGGCGACGTCCAGATCCTGTTCGACAATCTCTATCCCTCGCTGCCGCAGGTGCTGGACGGCAAGCTCAACGGTCTCGCCGTCACCACGCTGGAGCGAAATGCGCAGGCGCCCAACATCCCCGCGATGCGCGAGACCGCGCCCGAGCTGGCGAAGTTCGACGTCTCCTCGTGGTTCGGCGTGTTCTATCCCAAGAACACACCGACAGCGGCGGT
>JAQGKA010000587.1 GCA_028290355.1 Tardiphaga sp.
CCGTTTCGGCCGGCACGGCCCACGGCCGCTCTGGCGAAGCGAGGCCGATCAGGCGGCCCTGGATATAGTCGCAGCCCCATTCCCGCAGCATGACCGCGGACTCCTCGTCCTGCACCCATTCCGCCACCGTCTTGATCCCGAGCCGGCGGCTGAGATCGATCAGCGTTTGCACGAAGGCACGGTCGTCGGCGGAGCGCGCGATGTTCTGCACGAAGGCGCCGTCGATCTTCACGATATCCACGCCGAGCTTGCGCAGATTGCGGAACGAGGTGTAGCCGGCGCCGAAATCGTCAATCGCGATGCGGCTGCCGAAATTCTTGACCCGGGTGACGAAGCCGCGGACGTCGTCGATATCCTGGATCGCCACGGTCTCGGTGATCTCGACAATCAGCCGCTCGGCGACGCCGGGATTGGCGCGCATCATCGATTCGATGCTCGACCACCAGTCCGGATCCATCGTGGTATCCGGTGAAATGTTGAGGCTGAGCTGCACATGCGGCGACGCCGCCAGTTCGGCGACCACCAGTTCGAGCACGCGGTGATCGACCAGCCTGATCAGGCCGAGCCTCTCCGCGACCGGCACGATATCCGGCGCCAGCAGGAACTGGCCGTCGTCCTGCTTCATGCGGACGAGGCATTCGTAGAAAGCCGGATCGCGCGCGCCGGCGTTCACCACCGGCTCGAACGCCATCACGATGCGGCGCTCGTTCAGCGCGGTGACGATCTCGTCGGTAACGCGGATGTTCACGCGGCGCTGCGCCTCGCGCTCGACATTGGGCCGCC
This sequence comes from Tardiphaga sp., assembly GCA_028290355.1. GTDB lineage: Bacteria > Pseudomonadota > Alphaproteobacteria > Rhizobiales > Xanthobacteraceae > Tardiphaga. The sequence continues at coordinate 784 of JAQGKA010000587.1, forward strand.
ACATCGCATAGGAGCCGTGGCGACGACGCTTCGTCGCGTCCAGGATTTCCTGGGCGCGGTTCACCGCCTCGTCAACGTTGCGGGCATAACGGGGCACGCTGACTGCGCCGATCGACGCCGTCACCGACACCGGGCCTGACGTCGTCGGAATCACCTCGTCGCGGATGCCCTGCAGGAATCGTTCGGCAGCGGTGTTGGCATCATCAACGCTGCAGTTCTTCAGGATCAGGCCGAACTTGTTGCCGGAAAACCGGCCGAGCACGTCGCCGCCGCGCAACCGCACACGAATCCGCCCGGCGATATCGCTGATCACCTCGTCGGCGACATCGAAACCGAAGGCGTCGTTGATCCGCGCCAGATGATCGATACCGATCAGCATGAAGGCAAAGGTCGAGCGAAACCGGGTGGCTTCCTCGATCGCTTCAGCCAGCGTCGCCAGCAGATGCGCGCGGTTGAGTTCGCCCGTTACCGGATCGTGCTGCGACAGCTTCAGCAGCTGTTCTTCGCGGGCGTGGCGCTCGTTGTTGATGCGGACGATGCCCTGCACGCGCAGCGGCTTGCCGTCGGCGCCGGCAAGACAGCTGCCGCTCTCTTCGATCCAAAGCACGGCAGCAGCGGAGCTGACGCGGACGCCGTATTCGATGCGGTAGGAGGCGCCGCCGGCCGCCAGCGCATGGGTCAGCGCTTCCGTGCGAACGGAGCGCCGCGGCTCGATCAGCGTGGCCAGCTCAGCGCCGCTGGCCAGCGTGGCCGGCGGAATGTCAGCGAAAACCGAACTGACCTGATCGGTCCAGACCATGGCGTCGCTGGCGATATCCCAGACAAAGGCAGCCTGACCCAGCGCGGCCAGAATCGCCGCGGCCTGCGGCGTCTCAGTCGAGCCGGGGACGCTCGGGGAATGGGCGGATGTCAAAGTCGCCTCGTTTCGGGACGCAGCCGATGATTCGTACCGTGAAGATACGGCGCTTGCCGCCGGCGACACTAGGCGAAGTTCCTAAAGATTTTGAGAAACTGCGGTTTGGCGGCTTTCCCGCGAACCACGCGTCGCTGTGGAGAGCACCGGCACGGCCCTTGCGAGGTCTCTGCTGGAGGGGCAAGCCTTGTCCCGAATTGAGACGAGCGAGCCCCGAATCGCGATGCCGATTGCCCCAACCAGCCGGATGTCCACCGCCCCGCGCCCGATGCGGCGCGCCGGCGACATTGTCATTGAGGCCGTCGAGGTCAAGGCCAGCGTCGCGCTGGTGCCGGTGGCGCCAACCCTGCGCGCCGCCCCGGTATCGTCCAGCCTGTCGCGGCCGGATCCGTCCTTCATTGCCCATCTGATCGCAACGGCCGAGCAGAGCCCGCAAACCCGGGTGCTGCGCCGCGCCGAGATCGCCGATGTCGAAGCGGCCTATCGTGCGGTTGGAAACCAGAATGCGGCAGGGTCAGCGATCAGCCACACGCGGCGGATGGCCTGAAGCGCTTCAGCGCGCCGGCGGATTATCCGGTGAGGGATGCGCGCTGTTGCCGGGCTGCAGGTCGGGCGACTGAATCTGCGGCGAGGTCTGCGCGACAATTTCCGGCGGCACCGGCTTCGGCTCGATCTTAGGTTCGATCTTCGGCTCGATCTTGGGCTCGACCTTGGGTTCAGGATGATCGAGCAGCACGGCTTCCGCGACGGAGGTCGCAGGCGGCACCACCGGCGACGGCATCGGCGCGGGGGCCGGCTCATGGCGCGGTGCAGGTTCGACGCGAACCGGTTCGGGCATCGGGACTGGCGCAGCCGCAACGCGCCGCGGCCGGCGCGCGCGCAGCGAAATGCCGGCGAAGAAGTCGACCATCGCGGTCAGCGTCAGCAGGAAGAAGGTCGAGTTGCCGAATTTGGGCAGCATCACGAATTCGGCGGCGGCCGCGCCGAACACCAGCAGCGACAGAAAATGATCGGTGAAATACTTCGCGGCGGGGCGGGCGGCGCGCATCACCTCGAGCAGCAACAGCAGAATGCCGAGCGCAACGAGCACGTCGTTGAGCGTCACCGTCCATACGTCCTTGGACATCAAGGTGAGCGTAAATAACGGTATCGGCCCCGACAGAGCGAGGTCGGGCATCAGGAAGACGATGATGTTGCAGATCGCCAGCGGAATCAGCAGCAGCGGGAAACCGATCGACGCCATCGGAGGCCTTCTTTGCAAGCGAGGAAACAGAGCGCTTTCCGGCAACGCGAAAAGGCATCACCGAGCGAAAGCGGTTAGCTCCAGAGTTGGAGCGAATTCGGGCGGAAGTACAGCTTTACTGAACCCGCCCAACGCTTCGACCCGCTTGGCCTGAACCTTGACTGGAAAACCGAAAGCTCCGCCGCGGGGCGCGGCGCAGCCTCCATCCAGCGGTCAGGACTCTTTCTTGATCTTCAGAACCTGGCGACCCTTGTACATGCCGGTCTTCAGGTCGAGGTGATGCGGACGGCGCAGTTCGCCGGAATCCTTGTCTTCCGCATAGGTCGGGGTCTTGATCGCGTCAGCCGAACGACGCATGCCACGCCGCGACGGCGATGTTTTTCTTCTGGGAACGGCCATAGGAATGTCCTTGCAGGGTTATTTCGATCGGCGTCCAGACGGACGGCCCGGCGCTTATCGCGCGGGCGAAATCGCTGATAAGGCCGCGCTTATAACGGAACGGGGACGCCAAAGCTAGGGCGTCCGGGCGGGAAATTCGCCCGCCCCCTCGTCATTCCGGGATGTCCGGTCGGCGAAGCCGGTTGGACAGCCCCGGAATCCAGAGATGGCTGAACATCTCGGGATTCCCCGCCACTCCAATTGGTGTGGCTGAGGTTCGCTCGCAGCTGGCGCTGCTCCCGCCCCGGAATGACGGATTACCCGCGATTCTCGGCCCAGCAGCGCTGCAATTCGGCCGCCTGCGCCCGCGCCATATAGGTCGAGGCCAGCCGCCGCACCCCCGGCCCCGGCGTCCGGGCGCTGCGGGTGACCGGGTTGGGCAGGATCGCCGCCAGCAGCGCGGCGTCGCGTGGCGACAGGTTCGCTGCCGAACGCCCGAACGCGAAATTGGCGCCGGATTCGGCACCAAACTGGCCGGATGGGCCCATTTCGGCGATATTCAGGTAGATTTCCAGGATCCGCGGCTTGGTCAGCACCAGGTCGATCCACAGCGCCAGCGGGATTTCCAGCCCCTTGCGGACCACGCTGCGACCCGGCCACAAGAACAGGTTTTTCGCCACCTGCTGGGTGATGGTGGAACCGCCGCCGGAGACTTCGCCGTCCTGGGCATCCTCGATGGCGTTCTGCCGCGAATCCCAGTCGATGCCGTTGTGCGTGCAGAATTTGGCGTCCTCGGAGGCGACCACACTGCGCGGCATCGCCGGTGACATCGACGCCAGAGCGACCCAGTTCCGCTCCACCGGCGATCCCGTCACGAAGCGCCAGGCCATCAGCGCCGAGATCGGGCGGCCGACGCTGTATAAAGGCGTCAGCACGTAGGGCACGAGCAGAAGCAGCAGCGCGCTCAGGATCAGGCGGCGGACGATGCGCAACGGCGGGGGCTTCCGATCAGGTCTGTCAC
>JAQGKA010000601.1 GCA_028290355.1 Tardiphaga sp.
GGAGCTGTGGCCGAGTGGCTGAAGGCACCGCTTTGCTAAAGCGGCATACCTTTTACCGGGTATCGAGGGTTCGAATCCCTCCGGCTCCGCCACTACCCTGTCGACAAGACGCTGATTTGATTTTGTAGCCGATCGCCAGACATGAAGCCGGCGAAGGCCTTTTCACCAGGTCTGGTTATGCGAATTGTCGCCGACGCCGTAGCCATATCCTTGGTACGAGGATGACGGTGCCCCGTAGGTGACGCCACCGCCGATGCTGCCAAACGCGTCGCGAGTTGTTGTCCGCCGAGCATGATGCCTGCGGCGCGCCGCACTGAGGTCCGTGGCGAGAGCTGCGCTATGGGCCACAGACAGTTCCTGGGAAGGCGCAGCCGCTGCAGCCATGGTGGCGGACGGCATCGCTGTAGTCGTTATGACAGCGGTGACCAGTGCCGGCCCGGTGAAGCGCGCGATAGAAGACAGCAAAACGTTTTTCGCAGGCATCGCAACGTCCTTGTCATCATGCGGCGCCATCGGCGCCTGTTGAGAATGGAGACAGCGAAGACATTGGGGTGCACAGGCCCGATACAAGCGAAATGCTCGTAACAAACCCGTGACGCCCCTCCCCGAACTGCGAAGAGGGAGTGCAAACATGAACTGGCCGGCTTTACGAAGGCTGGACATCAGCCTCGCCGACGCCCTGCGAAAACTCCGCTCGTCTTGATGGCACGAAACTCGCTACAGATTTTCCATCAGTTCAGATTTTTGGAAATGGTGGAAATACATGTTCGTCGTTGCGGTGCTCTGGACGGCCTTCTTCGTCGTCAACTTCAACATCGCGATGATGATCCCGCTGCTGCCGTTCATTCAGCAGGACATGGGCCTGTCGCCGACCCAGGCCGGCATGGTGCTCGCAGCCTTCCCGGTGGTGGCGCTTATCAGCAATCTGGCGCTCGGTCCCCTGATCGATCGCTTCGGCCGAAAACGTTTCATCGTGACGGGTGCCGCGGGCTGCGCAGCCATCCTGCTGCTGACGGCCGCAGCACGCAGCTCCATTCCGATTGCGCTGGGACGCGCCGCCACCGGGCTGTTCATGCCAATGATCGGTGCATCCGTCTATGCAGCTATTGCCGACTACATCCCTGCCCCCGGCCGCGCCCGCGTTGCCGGCTACGTCACCTCGGCTGCGCCGATCGCCTTCCTGTGCTCGATGTCGCTCGGCACGTTTCTGGGTGGCCTGTTCGCCTGGCAACTGCCGCTGATACTGCTGGCCACGGTCGCCATGGTGCTGGCGGCGTCCGCATCGCGGCTTCCTACGACGCGCCCTGAAGCGCTGTCGGACGCTCCAATTTCGGCGCGGACCTATCGGCAACGTCTGCTGTCGCTGTCGATGGATGCCAGCACGCGCCTGTTGTTCGCCGCCTATTTCCTCTGGGCCGCCGCAGTGTTCATCTTTCTCGGGCTGTATCCGAGTTGGCTGGTGCAACATGGCCTGGCCGCGCAGGGCACCGTCGCGATTGGGTCCATGCTGCTCGTCGGCGAGATCGGCGGCCTGTTCGGCGCATTGTTCTCCGGACGCCTGATCGGGATGTTTCGACATCCCTTCGGGCTTGGCGTCTTCGTCGTGGCTGGAACGGCGGCAGTGGTGTTGCTGATCCCGGCCGGCGCCGGCCTTATCGCCTTTCAGGCGGTCGGCTATGCGCTGTTTGCGTTCGGGCGCGATCTGACGCTGGCTTTGATGCTGGGCAGCGCGATGCAACTGGTGGCGGCCGCGCAGCGTGGCAGCCTCAACGCCATCCTCAACGCGGTCTACCAGACCGGGGCGACCGTCGGCGGCATCGCGAGCGCGTGGCTCTATGGCGCACGTGCGGACTTCACAGCGAATGCGGTGGTCGCTTCAGCCCTGCTTGCCGGATCAGCGCTGCTGCTGTGGCGTCTGACGAAGCTGAAACAGCCCGATGACGGCGGACACGCACATGCCGCATAAGTTTGCGTGCTGCCGGTGGCCGGGCTTGAGCCCGGCTTAGTGGGTGGTGGTCATCCAGGCACGGGCGTCGCGCTGCGCTGCGGCGATCTCGACATCGGACATCATCTCGGCGACCTCGCGACGCATCGGAATGGCATCGACGCGGCCCTTGAGGGCGGCGAGGTTGAACCATTTGTGCGCGGCGATGAGATCGACGATGCCGGAGCGGCCGCTGGCCCAGTACAGGCCGCGCTCGAACAGCACGTCCTGGATGGCGCTGGCCTCGATCGGCGTGGCGGTCTCGAAATCGATCTGTCCCTGAAACATCCGTCATTCCTTTTTATGTTTTGCCGCCCCGATCCGAGCGCGGCTCCCGTCCATTGTTCGATGCAATCCCAACCGCCGTTTGCCGGCTTGTTGGGATGATCATGGCCCATAAAATTTGAATGGCAGTTTAATCATCGGGATGAATCGAATCTGAACGCACGCGGCAAGGCAAGACCGCGGGGCGCAAGGAAACTCAGTATTTACAGGGCTTTCTCGCACTTTGCGAAATTCGGTTTACCCTGCTGCTTGGCGATGTCGTAACCATCGATGCAGCGGGGGCACGAACGCCCTTGGCGTGCAACGCACACGCCGACACCCTCCCCGGCTCTCACGCCGTGGATGGTTCAACAATCATTTCGGGATATGGAAATCGAAAGTGCCGGGGATCAACCGCACCGGCGGGAAGACGAGGGCGTCGGCAACACGTCAGGATCATATCTCATGTGGCGGAGACCGCCGATGAAACAGCGGACCAAAGATCCGCACCGAATAAAGAACACCAATAACGAGTACTGCGTTCTT
>JAQGKA010000633.1 GCA_028290355.1 Tardiphaga sp.
GCCGCTGATGGTGCCGGCGACGAGACCGACCGCGAGGACGAAGATAAAATTCAAATGGCGACTCCGACGTCCGGGGCGAGCTCGACCGCGGTCGACCAAGCTCAGCATGATTCAGGGGCGCGGGTCACCTGTTGGCGGGCTGCCCGGGCACTTCGACGCAAATATTCCCATCACGATATCGAAACGATCTGCGCCTAATTTGAGCTGCGAAACAGGCGAGGGGGATGGAATGCCAGCTCACATGGCGGGATCGCAGGCCCACGGCGGCAGACCTTCTGCGTTACGCAGAGCTGTTTCGGGCTGGCGTCATTCCAGCGCACCAACCAAAATTGCTGCGATCGCTTTGCTTTGTCCGGTCCTGTTGGCTCTGCTGTTTGCCAGGAATCCCTATCTGCTGAGCAATCCGCAGATGTGGACCGAAGACCTTCTGGTGTTTTTCCTTGACGATCTGATCTTGAAATCGGATGCGATTTTGGTCCCCTATAACGGAACGATCCAGCTTGCCTCGCGGCTGGTGGCTTTCCTTGCCGGGCTTTTTCCGACGTCGCTGGTGCCGATCATCTACAGCGCCGCTTCCGTGTTGGCCGTGGCCGGCATGGTCGCTCTTACCTTCGTTTCATCGGCGTTTCGGGGCTTCGGGCGGTGGGTGGCGATCCTGCTGATTTTTCTCGTCCCGGTCGGGTCGGAAGTGTTCCTCGGCATGGCCTATATTCAATGGACCCTCGGGCCATCGGTTGCGCTTGCGCTGTATGAGCGGTCACCGGGCAAAGCACATGCACGGGCCCTGCTATGGGCCTGCGCTGTCGTGGCATTTACGTCGCCGATCGGAGCCATGGCAGCTCCCTTTGCGCTGGTAAAACTCTGGCGTGAGCGCAGTCGCTTTGCCGGATGGTTGCTGTTCCTGTCTGTTGCGTCGGCTGTTTTCATGGCGGCGCCCATGATCGGCCGTATTCGCTCCGATACGCTTGCCGCGCCGATAGCTGATAAACTACGAGCAGGTCTGACCGTTCTCCATGAATGGGCGACTGGCCCGCTACCGGTCCAGCCATGGATCGCGTTCACCGTCTCGGTCTTTACGGTTGCGTTTCTCTTGCTGTTTCTCTGGTCGCACAGGCGACAGTCACAGCGCGCAAGCCTGTATTTTATCGGCTTTGGTTTTGTGCTGCTGGCGGTCAGTCTCGTAGTCAGCCACACCGCGACATTGCAACAGTTCGGGGACGCCGAGCGCTACTTCTACATTCCTGCGCTGCTGTTTTTCTGGGCGCTGTTGTCGCTGCCGAGTGGTGCCTATGATGGCGTCAAGGCATGGATCGTTCTTCTGATCTGCGTGACGAGCTGCGTTGCTTATGTGAAGCCAGCGACAGTCTTGCAGTCCGATGTGCATTGGCGCGATGTTGCCAACTGCATCGATACGTCGAGTGATGTCTGTGTCACGTCGGTCAATCCGCCCTATCTGGGACGCTTCCTGGTGCCGTCGCGCCATATGCTTTCGACCGACGTGTCGGGCGAGAATTGCTGCCTCAGCTATCGATTGACCGCGATCATTTCCGACAAGCCTTTGGTTAGGATGGATGAACCGGCCGCTCATTTGTCGATGCCGCCGAAGGCATCGCTTGCGCAGGATTTCGTCGTTCCCGCACCTGATGTGCCGCGCACATCACCGCATCTTGTCGATGTCCGGTTATCGGAAACCGGAGAAGCGCCGCTCTCCGCTCTCATTCATTGGAAGGTGTTTCGCCGCGACGGAGACAAGTTCAGTTTGGTGCGCGCTGGTCATCAGAAGGTCGGCAATCTGGCTCCGTCGCGATCCATAAGTGTGCCCATCATTGGTGCCGAAGCGGGCGAGACATTGCGCGTTGAGCTCACCATGGACGACGCTTCACCGGCTGCTTCGCCAGTTGAAGTCGCTCTGTTCAGGACCATCGACAAATCCCTGCCGGCTGCGATGCTCAATGGGCAGCCCTTGGAGGATAATTCGTTGGGCCTCTCGGTGCGCTACAAATAGGTAGTGGCGATCTTGGTCAACTGGGTCCAGATCCGTCCGGCGCGCCACCCTTGTAGACCCGCTGATAACGCCGGCCGAGGCTGGTCAGCACCTCGTAGCCGATGGTGCCGAAATGATGCGCGAGCTCATCGACGGTGATGCCGTCGCCGATCAGCGTCGCCATGTGGCCGCGGCGCGCGGCGTTGGGCGGCAGGTCGGTGATATCGACCGCGAGCAGGTCCATGGAAATGCGGCCGGCCACCTGGCAGCGCTGGCCGGCGACGATCACCTCGGCGCCGCGGGTGCCATCGCTGCTGCCGGCGGCGCGGAAATAGCCGTCGGCATAGCCGGCCGCGACGATCGCCAGCCGGGTCGGCCGCCGCGCGGTCCATATCGCGCTGTAGCCGACGCTGTCGCCGCGTTCGACGTTGCGGATCTGCACGATGCGCGCCTTGAGATCGACCACCGGCTGCATTGGATTGTCGGATTCCGGCGTCGGGTTGACGCCGTAAAGGGCGGCCCCCGGACGCACCAGGTCGAACTGGAATTGCGAGCCGAGGAAGATGCCGGATGAATTGGCGAGCGAGGCCGGCACGCCGGAAAACAGATGCGCGACCTCGCGGAAGCGCGCGACCTGTTTGGCATTCAGCGGATGATGCAGGTTTTCCGCGCAGGCGAGGTGGCTCATCACCAGCGTGATGCCGTGATCGCCGGCAGCGATCCGCGGCACGATGCCTTGCGCGTCGATGACGCTGAGGCCGAGCCGATTCATGCCGGTGTCGATATGGATCGCGGCGCCGCCAGCCCAGCCGGTGCGGCGGCAGAACACGTCCCATTCGGCAAGTTCGTTGAGATCGCCGATCACCGGCCGGCAGTTGATGGCGGCCAGCGCGTCGCCGGAATTCTGTGGGAAGCCGTTGAGGTGGTAGAGCGCCGCCTCCGGGGCGGCGGCGCGCACAGCGCGCGCTTCATCCAGGGTGGCGACGAAGAAGGTCTCGCAGCCGGCGCCAGACAGTGCGCGTACGACGGGATCGATGCCGCAGCCATAGGCGTCGGCCTTGACCGCCGCGCCGCATTCGGCGGGGACGCCGGTTTTTTCCAGCTTGCGCCAGTTCGCGACGATGGCGTCGAGATCGACGGTCAGCACGCCGGTCGCGGCGGCCTGGTTGGCCTCAGGGGACAACAGGCCGCTCTCGACGGAGAGCGATTTCGGTCCGGACACAACGTTCATAAGACATTCCTGACGCCACTTCACGCCCACGGGGCGCGAGTCGATTTACCGATCGACTGCACCGCACAATAGGCGCGCGGGCGCGACCGTTCAACCGGGCGACGGTCTCATTCGTGGTGGGCAGGAAGATGGCTCTCGCCGACCAGATCGCTGAAGCGCGTGAACTGGCCCTCGAACTGCAGTTCGACGGTGCCGGTGGGACCGTGGCGCTGCTTGGCGATGATGACTTCGGCGCGGCCGTGCACCAGCGACATCTCAAGCTGCCACTTCTCATGCTCCGGCGTACCGGGGCGCGGTTCCTTGTTCTGCAGGTAGTACTCCTCGCGGTACACGAAGATCACCGCGTCGGCGTCCTGCTCGATCGAGCCGGATTCACGCAGATCCGACAGCTGCGGGCGCTTGTCGTCGCGGCTTTCGACCTGGCGCGACAGCTGCGACAGCGCGATCACCGGGCAGTTCAGCTCCTTCGCCAGCGCCTTCAGGCTGGTGGTGATCTCGGTGACTTCCTGGACGCGGTTGTCGGAACGCTTGCCTGAGCCCTGCAGCAGCTGGATGTAGTCCACCATGATGACGTCGAGGCCCTTTTGCCGCTTCAGGCGCCGGGCGCGGGCGGTCAGCTGCGAGATCGACAGGCCGCCGGTCTCGTCCACATAGAGCGGCAGATGCTGCAGCTCGATGGTGTGGTCGCGGATCTTCTCGAACTCGCGTTCGGTGATGCCGCCGCGGCGGATCGTGCTGGAGGCGATGCTGGTCTGTTCGGCGAGAATACGGGTGGCGAGCTGTTCGGCCGACATTTCGCAGGAGAAGAAGCCGACGATGCCGCCATTGATGGTCTTGCGGGTGCCGTCGGGCTGCAACTCGTCCTGATGGGCGCGAGCGATGTTGTAGGCGATGTTGGTGGCGAGCGCGGTCTTGCCCATGCCGGGGCGGCCCGCGACGACCACGAGATCGGACTGCTGCAGGCCGCCGAGCTTGGCGTCGAGGTCGCGCATGCCGGTGGAGATGCCCGACAGCTTGCCCTCGCGCTGGAAGGCGTTGGCGGCCATGTCGAGCGCGGTCTTCATCGCCTGGGAGAATTTCTGGAAGCCGCCATCGTAGCGGCCGGCTTCGGCCAGTTCGTACAGCCGGCGCTCGGCGTCCTCGATCTGGGCGCGCGGGGCAAAATCGACAGGCGCGTCGAAAGCGACATTGACCATGTCTTCGCCGATCCGGATCAGGTCGCGGCGCAGCGCCAGTTCATAGATCGTGCGACCGTAGTCATGGGCGTTGATGATGGTGGTGGCTTCGGCGGCGAGGCGGGCGAGGTATTGCCCGACCGTCATACCGCCGATGTCGGTTTCGGCGGGAACAAAGGTCTTCAGGGTGACCGGCGTCGCCACTTTGCCGGCGCGGATGATGCTGCTGGCGGTTTCGTAGATGGTCTGGTGGATCGGTTCGAAGAAATGTTCCGGCTTCAGGAAGTCGGAGACCCGATAAAACGCGTCGTTATTGACCAAGATAGCGCCGAGAACGCTCTGTTCCGCCTCGATATTGTGCGGCGCCGTCCGATAGGCGGGGGCGCCTGCGTCGGGAGCGAGCTTGAGAACGTTCGAATCAAATGCGGCCATGTCTGGATTGGTTCTTCTGAATTTGGCGGATGCGCGGCGGATAGAGCGCTACTCTGACGCCGGTTGGAAGCGCGTCCGCACCTTATGCACGATTCACACAACGGGGTGGGTGAAAGGTTGCGCCGCCCGCCGATGGCACTTGACGGGATTCCGCGCGTCCGGTCGCGCCGAATGAAGCTTTCCTTAAGAAACCACGAAAAATTCGCTGCCGCGGCTGAACCTCATGGCGATATCCGTCACCTATAGATAATCCCGCCGGCTTTGGTCCGAACGGTCAATGGCCCGGCATGGGCTGGGCGATTTTTACGGCGACGCGGAACTCTGTGGAAGAACCGACGTTGTTCTCTGTGGAAGAACCGACGTTGTTCGGGGTCAGAAGACGAAGGGGAGAGCGATGTGTCAACGTCAGCTGCCATCCCGTTCAGGAACAGAAGGTTCCGCGTGGCTGGCCATGCTCATAGATGCATTTGAACGAACCGAAAGGCTCGCCAACGTGGCTTGCGATGAAGAATTGCTGTCAGCCGCCAAGTTGCACCTGCAGCAGCACGGTGTGTCAGATAACCGTGACCTGCCGATCGTTCCCCAGCCAACGTTCGAACTTCATCACTAGAAGCTATTCGCCTGCGATCTGCAGCCTTGGCCGCTGACCCTGTTCGACGCCGCGCAGCCTGGCTTCCTCACGCCCGATATAATCTCTTGTGAACGGCACGACGTCTTGCCGCTTGGTGATCTGGATCTGGAAGTTCATGACGTTCTGCTTGCGGAACGACATCTCCGAAGATGCCAGATAGAATTCCCACATCAGCGCAAAGCGCTCGTCATAGAGCCGCACCGCTTCCTCGCGCCGCGCCATGAAGCGTTCGCGCCACGCCTTCAGCGTTTCCGCATAATGCAGCCGCAGGATTTCGATGTCGGAGACGAGGAGGCCCGCACGCTCGATCGCCGGCAGAACTTCCGAAAGGGCAGGGATGTAGCCGCCCGGGAAGATGTATTTTGCAATCCACGGATTGGTGATCCCCGGACCCTCCGGGCGTCCGATCGAATGCAGCATCATGACGCCGTCATCGGTCAGCAGCTCGGCGCAGCGCTTGAAGAAGGTGTCGTAGTGATCGACCCCCACATGTTCAAACATCCCGACCGAGACGATGCGATCGAACGGGCCGGGAATGTCGCGATAATCCTCCAGTAGAAATCTCGCGGAAGCCGATAGTTGCTTCTCGCCGGCGCGGGTATTGGCGATCTGCAGCTGCTCGGTGGACAGCGTCACCCCGGTGACGTCGGCGCCGGTCATTTCGGCCAGGTAAAGCCCCAGACCGCCCCAGCCGGAGCCGATGTCGAGCACGCGGTGGTCCTGTTTGATCAGCAATTTTGCTGCGAGGTGGCGCTTCTTGGCGAGTTGCGCGTCGTCCAGGGTTGATTCCGGTGTTTCGAAATAGGCGCAGCTGTACTGCTTGTCGGCATCGAGAAACAGCGAGTACAGCCGGCCGTCGAGGTCGTAGTGGTGGGCGACGTTGTTCCTGGACCGTCCGCGCGGGTTGAACTGCTGGAGGTGGCGGACGAGGTATCGAAGCCACCATTGCAGCTTGGCCCAGCGCGGCGCCATGTCGGGCTGGTCCAGCGCGACGGCGAGGAGATCGGCAATCGTGCCGCGCTCCATCACCAACAAGCCGTC
>JAQGKA010000655.1 GCA_028290355.1 Tardiphaga sp.
GCCGCTGAAGGCGCTGCTGGTCGACAGCTGGTACGATGTCTATCTCGGCGTGGTCGTTCTCGTGCGCGTCGTCGATGGCGTAATGAAGAAGGGCCAGCGCATCCGCATGATGGGCACCAACGCCGCCGTCGATCTGGAGCGCGTCGGCTACTTCACGCCAAAGATGACCGTGGTGGAAGAGCTCGGCCCCGGCGAGATCGGCTTAATCACCGCCGGCATCAAGGAAGTCGCCGACACCCGCGTCGGCGACACCATCACCGACGACCGCCGCCCGGTCACCGAGATGCTGCCGGGCTTCAAGCCCGCGGTGCCCGTGGTGTTCTGCGGCCTGTTTCCGGTCGACGCCGACGACTTCGAGACGCTGCGCGCCGCGATGGGCAAGCTGCGGCTCAACGACGCCAGCTTCTCGTTCGAAATGGAAACCTCCGCCGCGCTGGGCTTCGGCTTCCGCTGCGGATTCCTCGGGTTGCTGCATCTGGAAATCATCCAGGAGCGCCTGAGCCGCGAATTCGATCTCAACCTGATCGCGACCGCGCCATCAGTGATCTACAAGATGCACCTCACCGACGGCGAGGAGATCGAGATCCACAACCCGATCGACATGCCGGACGTGGTGAAGATCGCAGAGATCCAGGAGCCATGGATCGAAGCGACGATCCTGACCCCCGACGAATATCTCGGCAGCGTGCTGAAGCTGTGCCAGGAACGCCGCGGCAATCAGAAAGAACTCACTTACGTCGGCGCCCGCGCGATGGTGAAGTACGAACTGCCGCTCAACGAAGTGGTGTTCGACTTCTATGACCGGCTGAAGTCGATCTCCAAGGGCTACGCCTCGTTCGACTATCATTTGACCGACTACAAGCCGGCGGACCTCGTCAAGATGCAGATACTGGTCAACGCCGAGCCGGTCGACGCTCTGTCGATGCTGGTGCATCGCACCCGCGCCGAAGGCCGCGGCCGCGCCATGGTCGAGAAGATGAAGGAGCTGATCCCGCCGCACATGTTCGTGATTCCGATCCAGGCGGCGATCGGCGGCAAGGTGATCGCCCGCGAAACCGTCCGCGCACTGCGCAAGGACGTCACCGCCAAGTGCTACGGCGGCGACATCAGCCGCAAGCGCAAGCTTCTGGAGAAGCAGAAGGAAGGCAAGAAGAAGATGCGGCAGTTCGGCAAGGTCGACATCCCGCAGGAAGCCTTCATTGCCGCGCTGAAGGTGGATAGCTGAGGCTCCACTGCCAGAGCCCTGCCGGCCGCTGATGCGGCTGCCGTCTCGCATTCTCTTTCCCTGATAACCCATTGCCGGCGGGCGCTGCCCGATATGGTGGAATTAAAAACCGCCCAGCAACGGCGCTTGCCTCCGTGCCGGACCCCATTCATGCTGGCGACGTACGGCAACAAAGCCGGACGTAAAAAAAGAATGGGGAGAACCGAATGACCGGCACGCACCGCGCACTTGCGGCGACGACCTTTGCTGTCTCACTGATACTGGGCGCCCACGCATCCGCGCAACAACCCACCACGCCGCTGAAGATCGGGATCATGGCCGATTTCGCGTCGGTTTATTCCGACATCGGCGGCCAGGGCAACGTCGAGGCCACCAAGATGGCCATCGAGGAATTCGGTGGCGCGATGTTCGGCAAGCCGATCGAGGTGGTGACGGCCGATCCGCTCAACAAGGCCGACGTGGCCGCCACCATCGCGCGCCGATGGTACGATGCCGAGAACGTCGACATGATCATCGATCTTCCCACGTCGGCAACGGCGCTGGCGGCGATGGAGATGTCGAAGCAGTTCGAGAAGATCATGATCGTGACAGATGCCGCCAGTTCGGACATCACCGGCAAGTCCTGCTCGCCCTATACCGCGCACTGGACCTACGACACCTATGCCAATGCGCACACGGTGGGCAGCGCCATCGTCAAGCAGGGCGGCGACAGCTGGTTCTTCATCACTGCCGACTACCTGTTCGGCCACTCCATCGAGCGCGACACCGGCGACGTCGTGCGCGCGGCCGGCGGCAAGATCGTGGGCAGTGCCCGGCACCCGCTCAACACCGCCGACTTCTCGTCCTTCCTGCTGCAGGCACAATCGTCCAAGGCCAAGATCGTCGGCCTCGCCAATGGCGGCGGCGACACCATCAACACCATCAAGCAGGCTTCCGAATTCGGTATCGTTGCAGGCGGGCAAAAACTCGCCGGCATCGTGATGTTCATTTCCGACATCCACAGCCTCGGACTGAAGATGGCGCAGGGTCTCATCATCACCGAGGCCTATTACTGGGATCTGAACGACCGCACGCGCGCGTTCGGCAAGCGCTTCTTCGAACGCATGAAGCGCATGCCGACCATGAATCAGGCCGCGACCTACAGCGCCACGCTGCATTATCTCAAGGCCGTGCAGGCCGCCGGCACGAAGGACACCAAGCCGGTGCTGGCGAAGATGCGCGAAATGCCGGTGCGCGATGCGTTCACCGACAACGGAGTGCTGCGCGAAGACGGGCGTATGGTGCACAGCATGTTCCTGCTCGAGGTGAAGAAGCCGGAAGAGTCGAAGGCCCCCTGGGACTATTACAAGGTGCTGGCGGAAGTGCCAGGCGACCAGGCATTCCGGCCGATCCAGGACGGCGGCTGTCCGTTCGTCAAGTAACAGGCCTGAAAATGTGCCTGCGGTCATTGCGCGCGGGAAACCACGTGCAATGGCCGCGCTGCCACCCCTCCCTCAGAGGTGGAATTACGCAAAGCTCGGACGCCGCTGTCGCCGCGAGATGACGGAAGCTTGGTTTTTTGAGATTGCAATTCTTGCAAGGCGTCGGACCGGTCTCGTGACGCGGACGAGGTGCAGCCCGGTGCTGCGACGCAGCGCCTGACTTCACGCTGCTCCACAATTCCGGGATCGAAGGGAACTACACACGATTGACTCCGATCCGCGCACGGCGGACGATGGCGTCGAGCATATCGTCCCCTACAAAGGAAGCGATCCATGGCTTACAAGTTCGAGATCTACAAGGACAAGGCCGGCGAATTTTGATTCCGTTTCAAGGCGCCGAACGGCGAGAACATGTTCGCTTCGGAAGGCTATGCGCAGAAGGCGTCGGCCGTGAGCGCCATCGAGTCGATCAAGAAGAACACGCCGGGCGCCGCGGTGGACGACCAGACAAAATAGCTTCACCGTGACGCGCGATGCTGGACCCGGCGGCGCGCCGGGTCTTCCAGTTTCAATGGCGGCGCGGCTGCAGGATTTCAAAGGGCGTGATGAAGCGCAGCACGAACAGCCGGGCTGTTAAAAAGCAGCAATTAGGCTTCGCCGATCCGGCAGTCGAGGCGGTCTTCGACGCCTATCCGCGTGCGCTCAGACCGAAGCTGATCGCGCTTCGCCGACTGATCTTCGAGACCGCAGCGACGACGCAAGGCGTTGGCGAACTCGAGGAAACCCTGAAATGGGGACAGCCGAGCTATCTCACGACGCAAACCAGAAGCGGCAGCACGATTCGAATCGACCGGCTGAAATCCGCCGGCAATCAATATGCGCTATATTTTCATTGCCAGACCAATCTGGTCGAGACTTTCCGGGAGCTGTATCCGAAAGAGATGACCTATGGCGGCAACAGGAGCATCGTCTTCGGTTCGGACGATAGCATTCCCGAATCGGCGTTGCGCCATTGCATCGCGCTGGCGCTCACCTACCATCTGAACAAACGCAAATCCGCCCGAACGGCATAATTTAACCTTGCAGGTCACGCCACCTGCGCACGCACCGACAATTCCGCATGCGGATCGGCGATGCACTGCGCCTTCAGCAGTTCGACGATCTCGACGTTCGGCCGGGCCTTGCTGAACAGAAAGCCTTGCGCTTCGTGGCAGCCTTCGGCGCGCAGGCAGGCGAGTTCGGCTTCGGTCTCGACGCCTTCGGCGGTGATGGTGACGCCGAGTCCCATGCCGAGGCTGATGATCGAGCGCACGATGGCCTGGGCGTCGCGGTTGGCGCCCAAGTCGCGCACGAACGACTGGTCGATCTTGATCTTGTCGAACGGAAAACTTCTGAGATAGCTCAGCGACGAATAGCCGGTGCCGAAATCGTCCATCGAGATCCGCACGCCCAAAGCGCGCAGCGCATGCAGCGTCGCCAGCACTTGGCTGCTCTTTTCCAACAGCAGCGTTTCGGTGATCTCCAGCTCGAGCCGCTTCGCCGGCAGGCCGGATTGCTTCAGCGCAT
>JAQGKA010000659.1 GCA_028290355.1 Tardiphaga sp.
TCGGGCGGCGCGATCTCGGTGACGAGGTCGCGGATCAGCGCCTTCTTCGGCAATGGCGCCAGCGTCGTCAGGCCTTCCTTCAGGCGCACGGTACAGGCGTAATCGACCTTGCCGTCGATCAGCATCATGCATTCCTTGCAGGCATTGGCGTTGATGCAGGAGAACCGGAACGCCAGCGACGGATCGGCGCCGCGGCGCACTGCGCGCAGGCCATCGAGCACCGACTGGCCATGCTCGAACGCGACATCGAAGGTCTCATGGCGCGGCACGTCGCCGAGCCCACCGCGCTGGATGCTCAAGGTCGCCTTCATGCCGCGGCCTTTCCGGTGGTGGGCGCAACTTTGTGCAGGCTGATGGCGCCGTCAGACAAATCGACGATCTGATTGACGCACCAACTCTCTTCAAGGCCTAGATGATCGTCGCGCTGATGAGCGCCGCGGCTCTCAGTGCGCGCCAGCGCTGGCACCGCAACGGATTGCGCGACCTGCAGCATGTTGCGCAGATCGAGCCAGTCGACCAGCACTGGATCGAATGCTGCTTCGGAAGATATTGGCGTGTCGCCGATGTCGGTTTTCAGTTGCTCGATGGCCGCGATCGCCGAGCGCAGCTTTGCGTCGGTGCGGAATGGGCCGACGTCGTCGGCCATCACAGCCTGCAACTTGACGACGACCGCCGCCGGGTTCGGCGCATCGCGCTTGGCCGCACTGCGCAGCAGGTCCAGCGCCGGGCGCGCGGCCTCCGGCGACCACATCGCCTTCTTTTGCGCTGCGCAGCGCGCAGCGTTGCGGCCGGCGCGGGCGCCGAACACGAAAGCTTCGGTGATGGCGTTGCCCGACAGCCGGTTGGCGCCATTGGCGCCGCCCACCGCCTCGCCGCAGGCGTAAAGGCCGGGCACGCAGCTTTGCAGCGTCTCATCGACGCGAACGCCGCCCATGTGATAGTGCGCGATCGGCGCGACCTCGACCGGACGCTTGGCGAGATCGATGCCGTTGGCCGCGAGCCGATCCACCACCGGGCCAAAGGCGCGGCGGATCTCGGCCTCGGGCACGTGCTGGAAGCTGAGGTAGGCGCCGCCGGCGGGGCTACCGCGGCCGGCCTCGACTTCCTTGGTAATGGCATAAGTGGCGAGGTCGCGGGTCAGCACATAGGTGCCATCGCTGCGACTGTCACGCGTCGCATAGTCTTCCTCGAATTCGCGCATCTCGGAGTTCAGCAGCTTGCCGCCGAGCTTGTAACGAAATGGATCCCACATGATCGGGTCCATGCCGACGAGCCGCGGCGCGAGATGGCCGATCGGAAAGAACTGCACGAACTCCATGTCGATCAGTTCGGCGCCGGCACGCAGCGCCAGCGCATAGCCGTCTCCACCCATATTGGAGGACGCGCTGTTGCGGCGATACAGCCCGGTCAGGCCGCCGGTGGCAATGATCACCGCCTTGGCGGCAAGCGTCACCGCGCGGCCGGTCGGCAAATGCAACGCGGTGGCGCCGCAGGCCTCGCCATCACGCACAGCGATATCGACGATGACGAGATCGCCGATCCGGCGAATGGTGCTCGCATTATTCAGTTGCGTGCGCAGCGTCTTCGACACCGCAGGCCCGGTGGAGAGGAAATCCACATAGGCGCAGCGCGGCCGGTCGTGGCCGGGCGCCTGGGCCTGCTTGATATGGCCGTCCTCGCGCGCCCAGCCGACCTTCCACGCATCCATCTCGCGCAGCCGCTGCGGGCCATCCTCGCAGAGCAGCGCGGCAAGCCGCTCGTCGCAAAGCCCGCGGCCGGCCGCAAGCGTATCGGCAAAATGATGCTCCCAATGGTCCGGCGTCTGCTCGCCGAGCGCCGCCGCCACCGTCATCTGTGCCATCACCGTGGCGCCGCCGCGCCCGATCAGGCTGCGATCCGCGAGAATCACCGACGCCCCGCCGCGCGCGGCTTCCAACGCGGCGTACATGCCGGCGCCACCGGCGCCGATAACGAGCACATCGGTTTCCAGATGGGTGGGCGTGCTATGTTCGGATGCGATCATGCGCTGTACCGGTTCAGGTCACTTCACATCCGTCCGCAAAATCGCCAGCGCGAGCGCCGTGGCGCGGGGGACGATGCTCTCGAGGTCGAGCCATTCCAGTGCGGTATGGACATTGCCGCCCACCGGGCCGAGGCCGCAGAGGGTCGGCGTGATAACGCTGGCGGTGAAACCGGAATCGGCGCAGCCGCCGGCGAATTCGCCGTCGAGCTTGGGCAGGCCGGCATTCTTCGCCGCTGCGCGGTAGGCGTCGAACATGATTTCCGAGGATTCGCTCTGCACCAGCGGCAGGAATTCGCCGTTGATGTGCAGCTTTGCCGTCGTGCCCGGTACAGTGGAGGTGGCGATGATGTTCTCGATCGCCGCCATGGTCGTGGCGCGGTCGGCCGGGTTGATGTAGCGCATGTCGATCTGGCCCTCGGCGTGCGGCGCCGTGGTGTTGACCGACTGGCCGCCGGCGATCAGGCCGACATTCAGCGTGATGCCCTTCGCCATGTCGGTGAGCGCATGAATCTGCACGATCTTGTGGGCGAGTTCGCCGATGGCACTGATGCCGTCGCCGAAATTATTGCCGGAATGCGCGGCCTTGCCGGCGATCTCGAAGCGCATGAACACGCCGCCCTTGCGGCCGGTGGTGATGTTGCCGCTGGGACGACCGGGCTCGGAATTATACACGGCGCGGGCCGCACGGCCTTCCCGTTCGATCACCGGGCGCGACGACGGCGAGCCGATCTCCTCATCGGCGGTAATCAGCACTTTGATGGGGCATGGCGCGCTGCCGAACTTGTGGAAACCCGCGGCGACGAAGGCGTTGATGACCAGACCGGCCTTCATGTCGGCGACCCCCGGCCCATGGGCGCGGGTACCCTCGATGGTGAACGGCCGGTGCGCCACCTCGCCCTTCGGGAACACCGTGTCGCGATGGCCCATCAGCAGGATCGGCTTTTCGTTGCTGCCCGGCTTCGCCACCAATGCGTGGACGGCATCGCCGAATACGTCATGCGGCTCGCGCCAGGCCTCGATGCCGTGCGCGGCAAAATGCTGCTCGAACCGCGCACCCACCGCATCGACACCTGGCTTGTCGTACGAACCGGAATCGATATTCACGACGTCGCGCAGCAGATCGATCATCGGCTGTTTTTGCGACGCGATCCATTCGGTGATCTGGGCTTCGGTGGTCGGCATCATGGTATCCTTGAATTGACGTGTATGGCGGAACGGGCGTGCATCCTTCGCCGAAGCGGAGGATGCGTCCGGATCATGTCGCCATTGCGGGCATGGTCTTCGACGCTGTCGTCTTCTGCTTCATCATCGCGGCGATATATTCGCCGATCACCACCGTGGTGAAGTGGGTATTGGCACGGCAATCTGACGGCATGATCGAGGCGTCAGCGACGCGGAGCGCAGCGATGCCCTTCACGGTGCCATCCGGATTGACGACGCCACCCGCGTCGTTGAAGCCGCTCATGCGGCAGCTTCCCGCGGCGTGCTGGATATCACCAGTGTCGCGACGCAGCAGCGCTTCGAGTTCGCCGGTCGGCAGCGCCGCGGCCTGGGGCAGCGTCAGGTCGGTATCGGTGAGACGGATCCAGTCAGCGATATCAGCCAGCGCCGGCTTTGTGGTGAGCACGGCGAGGCGTTTCACCGCATCGACCATGCGCAGCATGTCCCTGTCATCGGCGAGCATGTTCTCTTCGACGATCGGATCGATCGACGG
>JAQGKA010000673.1 GCA_028290355.1 Tardiphaga sp.
TGATGCTGATCGACGGCAAGGTCGATTACGCCTGTACCGTGCGCCTGAAGGAAGGCCTGACGACGCTGGCGCCATTGCCGAAGAAGGCGCTGATCCGCGACCTCGTCACCGAGATCGCGCCGCCCGATGAACGGCTGTGGCGCTAGAAATTTTTGCCTCGAGCTAAATCGTTCTCTCCACAAGGATTCCTCATCCTGAGGAGCGGTCGCTTGCGACCGCGTCTCGAAGGATGGGCAACAACCTCTTCATGGTTCGAGACGCGCGCAAGGGCGCGCTCCTCACCATGAGGCCGGTGCGTGGTTTTCATCGGAAAGAGCGCCGCTTACGCCTTCCCGTCGCGCTCCGTCGGCGCCGAGACCACCAGCAGCACCTCGGCCTTTTGCGGGCCGATGCTGCGCACTTCGTGCGGCGTCTCGCCGGAGAAATACAGGCAGTCGCCCTTCTCGAGGAGGATCTCCTCGCCATCGATCTTGATCGCAACGCCGCCGCTGACGACGAACAGGAATTCCTCGCCGGCATGAGAGGCCCGCGGCGCCGATTTCAGCCGCGGCCTGATCAGAAACGGCTCCATCCGCTTTTGCGTGCGGCTTGCGGCCAGCGCCAGCAGATCGAAGCCACCTTCCTGCACCGGTGCGCTTCGCTTCTGCTGGCGAAACAGCGTGTAGCGTGGCGCCGGCGTCGGGTTGGAATCGAACAGATAGGTGACGTTGACGTCGAGCGCGGCGGCCAGACGAAGCAAGGCGGCGACCGACGGCGTCTTCAGCCCACGCTCGACCAGCGAGATATAGCCGCGCGTCAGCTCGCTCAGAGTTGCGAGCTGGTCGAGCGTCAGTCCCTTGGCCGAACGCAGCTGACGCAGGTTGAAACCCACCGCTTCGGTTCTGCTGACATCAAGCAACGCCTGTTCTCCATCCTGAGCGTTCGCTCTTTTAGATAAAGCGCGGCGGTCCCGAAAGGGCCATTCGATGCCATCCGCGTGACCGCCGACGTGTTTCTCATGGAAAACATTGCTGCAGATATTTCCAGCATCGGCAAGGATAATTTAGGCAAAGCCGGCGTGAATCGTCGATTTTCCGCACATCCGATGGGCATTCCGGGCTTTTTGCTGGTTTAGGCATCAGATGCCGGTTTTGGTGTCGTTGATTTCCAACAGTAAACATGTTGGATTTTGCAACAAGAGTTCATCGAAGGTCTCGGCTTCAAGGACGCATCATGATCAAGCGTTTAATCCCCGGCAAGCGGCTCAGCATGGCCACCATTCACGGCGGCCTTGTCTATCTCGCCGGCCAGGTGCCCGACGATCTCACAGTTGGCGTCGAGGCGCAGGCCAAGCAGGTGCTCGACAAGATCGATGCACTGCTGGCCGAAGCCGGCACCGACAAGGCGTCGATCCTGACGGCGACGGTGTGGCTGCCGAACATCGCGGATTTCGCAGCCTTCAATACCGCGTGGGATGCCTGGGTGCCGGCGGGCGCGTCGCCCGCGCGCGCCTGCGTCGAAGCCCGCCTCGCCAATCCATCCATCCGCGTCGAGATCGCGGCGATTGCAGCCATTCCTTAAATCCCGACGCCTGCGCTGGGGCGACTGAAGATCAGCGGAAGCACAGAATTTTCGAACTACGTCTCCAAAACCGGAGGCGGAGAATGACGATATGCGTCCGAAATTTTGACCCCCTTCCTGGAGAGGAACGATCATGACCGTCGCAGAACAATTCAGCACAGTGGAAATACCCGATGACGCGGCAATGTTGCGCCGCATCGTCTGGTCGAGCGTGATCGGCACCGCCGTCGAGTGGTACGACTTCCTGATCTACGGCGCGGCCACCGCGCTGGTGTTCAACAAGGTGTTCTTTGCCGCCGGCGATCCAGCGCTGGCGACGATTGCCGCCTTCGGAACCTACGCGGTTGGTTTCCTCGCCCGGCCGCTCGGTGCGGCGATCTTCGGTCACTACGGCGACCGTGTCGGCCGCAAGGCGATGTTGGCGATCACCATCATGGTGATGGGGCTCGGCACTTTCCTGATCGGCCTGCTGCCGACCTATCAGCAGATCGGCATCGCCGCGCCGGTGCTGCTCATCGTGCTGCGCTTCCTGCAGGGTATCGGCCTTGGCGGCGAGTGGGGCGGTGCCGTGCTGATGGTGGTGGAGAACTGTCCCACACATAAGCGCGGCTTTCTCGGCAGCATGGTGCAGGTCGGCAATCCCGTCGGCAATCTCGCCGCGATCGGCATGTTTGCGCTGGTGTCGCAACTGCCGGAGAGCGAATTCCTGGCATGGGGCTGGCGCATTCCGTTCCTGATTTCGATCCTGCTGGTCGGTGTCGGGCTGTGGATCCGCCTCAGCATGGAAGAGACCCCCGCGTTCCGCGCGCTCAAGGCCAAGAACGAAGTCGTGAAGATGCCGATCGTGGAAATCTTCAAATATCATCGTCGCCCGTTCTTCACCGCGGTGGGTCTGAAGATTTCGGAGATCGCCTATGCCAGCATCGCCGGCGTGTTCATCATGTCCTACGCGACCTCGCGCCTCGGCCTGTCGCGCGGTCTGGTGCTGAACGGCGCCTTCATTGCGTCCTTTGTCGCGCTGTTCTCTATCCCCTTCTTCGGTTGGCTGTCGGACAAGGTCGGCCGTAAGACGATGTTCTATTCGAGCTGCATGTTCTCGGCGCTGTTTGCCTTCCCGATGTTCTGGCTGCTCGACACCCGCGATCCCACCATCGTCATCCTGACCATCGTCGCCGCCATTAGCTTTGGCCAGATGGTGATGTTCGGCATCGGTGCGCCCTGGTATTCTGAGCTGTTCACCGCGCGGCTGCGTTACAGCGGCGCGTCGCTCGGCTTTCAGGTCGGTGCGGCGCTGAGCGGCGGGTTGAGCCCGCTGATTGCGGCCTCGCTGATGACCTGGGCCGGGGGTGCCACCTGGCCGGTCTCGGTGTTCCTGATCGTCTGTGCGCTGATCACTGCCACCGCGACCTTCGCCGCGCCGGAAACGGCGAACAAGGAACTGACCTGACAGCGATGGGGCGGCACCTTTGTGTGTCGCCCACTGTTGCATCCCATCAAACGACAGCACTGCGACGATTTTCAAATGCGCAGAAGGATATGAGCGATGCTCGATACGTTGAATTCACCATCCACCACCGATAGCGCCGTCGTGCCCGCCTGGACCGGCGTGGTGCGCCATCTCCATATCACGCCGCGGGCCTTCCTGCCGATGCGCGAGATGCCTGAACTGCAACTGATCGCCGGCAAGGGCGTCGAAGGTGACCGCTACATGATCGGTCGCGAGGAGGGCTTTTACTCGCACAAGCCGGAAGACGGCCGGCAGGTGACGCTGTTCGAATTCGAGACGCTTGTCGCGCTGAAGCGCGACCACAGTATTGACCTCGGTCCCGAGGAGCACCGCCGCAACGTCACCGTCGCCGGTGTGCCGCTCACCCATCTCGTCGGCCGCCAGTTCTGGCTCGGCGAAACCCTGCTGGAGGCGACGCGGCTGTCGATCCCGTGTCGGCACATCGAGGAGATCACCGGCAAGGCGATCTTCGATCCGCTGATCAACCGCTCCGGTCTGAACTGCAGGATCTTGCAGGGCGGCACCGTGCGCGTCGGCGATGCCGTGCGGAACGTGCAATGAAAGTCATGCCGATCACGACCGTTAAAACCATCGTCGACTCGGTCGAGGATGGTGGGGCGGGAATAAAAGTATTTTCGCTGGTGGATCCCGATCACTGGGAACTGCCGCCATTCCGGCCCGGCGCGCATATCGATCTGCATCTGCCGGGCGGCATGGTGCGGACCTATTCGCTGTGCAACGATCCCGCCGACGACGCGCGTTATGTGATCGCCGTGAAGCGTGAAGACGCCGGGCGCGGCGGCTCAATGAGGCTGCATGACGAGATCAAGATCGGCGATCCCATCGGCGTGTCGCTGCCGCGCGGTGGGCTTGATCTTCCTGACGACGTGACCCGTTTTGCCTTCGTCGCCGGTGGCATCGGCGTGACGCCGTTTCTCTCCGCTACCGCCTATTTGAAGCGGATCGGTCGTTCGAAATTCACCCTGCACGTGATCTCACGCGGCGCGCCGCCGCTCGCCAACCTGTTGGCGCCGCTGCTGAAGACCGGGCATCTTGTCATCCACGACACCGCGGTCTCCGGGCGGCCGGATATCGCGGCCCTGATCGGCCGGCCGTTGTCCGATGTAGGGCTCGGCTGTTGCGGCCCCGACAGCATGATCGACGATTTCGAGCAGGCCTCGCGCGACTGGCCGGCGGACCGCGTGCACATCGAACGCTTCGTGCCGCCGCCGTTGCCCGTCGATCCGAACGCCAAGCCGTACATCCTCGCACTGTCGCGCTCGAAGCTGGAGATCCTGGTAAACCCCGGCCAGAGCATGCTGTCCG
>JAQGKA010000678.1 GCA_028290355.1 Tardiphaga sp.
CGGATTTTGCAGCCCCGAAAGGCACTTAGGGGCGTCGCCTAACGCAATTCCGGGGTCGAGTCAAAGAGCCGGATGTGCTCGGTGATGGCAAAACGGTCGGTCATCCCGGCGATGAAATTGCCGATCCGCCTGACACGGTCGGTCTCCGATTCCGGCGCGCGCCCCTTCGGCGGCAGCCATTCCGGCGGCAGGTCCTCAGGCGTGCGCTGATAGCGCGCGAACAGGTCGAACAGGACGCACTCCGCCTCGCCCATCACCCGCATCACCCGCGCGTGGCGATACATCCGCTCCTTCAGGAATGCCTTGATCCCCTGCTCGGCCTTTTCCGCTTCGCGCGGAAACGCGATCAGCACCGCGCCGTGACGGCGCACGTCCTCCACTGAACTCAGCCGCGCCGCGCCCAGTCTTCTTTCCGCTTCGGCCACGACGGCCCCGATCAGATACGAGATCAGCTCGCGCACCAGTTCCGCGCCACGCCGGCTTTCGTCGAGATCGGGATAGCGCGCCGCGATGTCGTCGATCATGTCGGCGGTGAGCGGCATCTCCCGCAAATCGGTGACGCTGAACAGCCCGGCGCGCAGGCCGTCGTCGATGTCGTGGGCGTCATAGGCGATGTCGTCGGCGATCGCCGCCACCTGCGCCTCCAGCGAGGCAAAGCTCGACAGTTCCAGATCGTAGATCCTGTCATAGTCCGTCATGCCGAACGGCAGGCCGTGGACGGCATAGCGGCCAATCGCATCGCCCTTGGCGTCGGTCAGAGGGCCGTTGTGCTTGGCGATTCCTTCCAGCGTCTCCCAGGTCAGATTAAGACCGTCGAACTCGGGATAGCGGTGCTCCAGCGCGGTCACCACGCGCAAGGTCTGGGCGTTGTGATCGAACCCCCCATGCTCGTGCAGGCAGGTGTCCAGCGCGCGCTCGCCGGCGTGGCCGAACGGCGGATGGCCGATGTCATGCGCCAGCGCCAGCGTCTCCGTAAGATCCTCGTCCAGCCCCAGTTGGCGGGCGATGGCGCGGGCGATCTGCGCCACTTCCAGCGTATGGGTCAGCCTCGTGCGGTAATGATCGCCCTCATGGAACACGAACACCTGGGTCTTGTGCTTCAGCCTGCGAAACGCGGTGGAATGGATCACCCGGTCGCAATCCCGCCGGAAAGCGCTGCGGGTCTTGCTGGCGGGCTCCGCAAACAGCCGGCCGCGGCTGCGATCGGGGTCGCAGGCATAAAGCGCGCGGGGGGCAGCCATTCCGACCGACACGGTGATTTATCCTTGATCCAATTGATTCCGCTGTCCGGCGCACTTAACTATGCTGGGCGGCAGATACAAATAATTTGGATAAGGTCCCCCTGTCGCCACTGGAGCTTGTCATGACAGCAGCCAACGTCACCATCAGCGAGCGGGCGGCCCGCCGCATCGGGGAAATCCTCAAGACCGAGGGTGACGGCGCCATGCTGCGCATATCGGTCGAAGGCGGCGGCTGCTCCGGCTTCCAGTACAAGTTCGACGTCGAGCGCGCCAAGGCCGAGGACGACCTGGTGATCGCGCGCGAAAGCGCCGTGGTGCTGGTCGACCCCGCTTCGGTACCCTTCCTGGCCGGCTCCGAAGTCGATTTCGTCGACGACCTGATCGGCGCCTCGTTCCGGGTGGTCAACCCGAACGCCACGGCGTCGTGCGGCTGCGGGACGAGCTTTTCGATCTAAATAGTTTTGAGCAATAAACGCGACGTCATCCTGAGGTGCGAGCACTTGCGAGCCTCGAAGGATGGCTGCATGCACTGAACATGTCATCCTTCGAGGCTCGCCTAAACGGGCTCGCACCTCAGGATGACGGTCATGCCAGCCGCCCTACTCCGCCGCCACTACATGCGGTCTCTCGGCGGCTTCGACCTCGTCAAGTTGCGGCTCGAGGCGGCGCTTCAGTCTGCGGTCGATCCGATCCAGATAGATGTAGATCACCGGCGTGATGAACAGGGTCAGCAGCTGCGACACGCAGAGGCCGCCGACCACGGCGACGCCGAGCGGCTGGCGCAACTCGGCGCCGGCACCGGCGCCGAGCGCGATCGGCAGCGTGCCGAAGATCGCCGCAAACGTCGTCATCATGATCGGCCGGAACCGGAGCAGCGCGGCCTCGCGGATGGCGTGCTCGGCCGACAGACCGACGCGGCGGCGCTCCAGCGCGAAGTCGACCATCATGATGGCGTTCTTCTTGACGATGCCGACCAGCATGACGATGCCGATCATCGCAATCACCGACAGCTCCATGTTGAACAGCATCAGGGTCAGGATCGCGCCGATGCCCGCCGACGGCAGGCCGGAGATGATGGTGATCGGATGGATGAAGCTTTCATAGAGGATGCCGAGGATCACGAAGGCCGCGAACACCGCCGCCAGAATCAGCACGCCCTGCCCGCGCAGTGAATCCTGGAACACCTGCGCGGTGCCGGAGAAGCCGGTGTTGATGGTGATAGGCAGGTTGGAGGCGCCCTCGATGGCGGTGATCTGATCCACCGCATAGCCCAGCGAATAGCCGGGCGTCAGGTTGAACGAGATCGTCACCGCCGGTTGCTGGCCCTGATGGTTGATCTGCAGCGGCCCCACCGACGGTACCAGCCGCGCCACAGCACTCAGCGGAATGGTCTGGTTGTTTGCCGTCTTCATGTAGAGTTTTGAGATATCCGACGGATCGATCCTGAACTGCGGCTGCGCCTCCAGGATGATCTGGTAGTCGTTGGTCGGCATGTAGATGGTGCCGACCTGGCGCGAACCGAACGCATTGTAGAGCTGGTTGCGGACCTGATCGACGGTGATGCCGTAGACCGCGGCCTTTTCGCGGTCGATGTCGACGGTCATCTGCGGATTCTTGATGTAGAGGTCGGTGGTGACGTCGAGCAACCCCGGCACCTTCGCAATCTTCTCGCGCATCTCCGGCGCCACGCGATACAGCGTCTCGGTGTCACCGCTCTGCAGCACGTATTGATACTGGCTCTTCGACGGCCGGCCGCCGATGCTCAGGTTCTGGATGCTCTGGAAGAACGCCTGCAGTCCGGGAACCACGGTCGCCTTCTGCCGCAGCCGCGTCATTACCACCTGGGCGCTGTCGCGCTCCTGTTGCGGCTTCAGCGCGATGAACAGCCGTCCGTAATTGGCCGTGGGGTTCGGACCGCCAGAACCGATGGTGCTGTTGATATATTCAACCGCGGGATCGGATTTCAGCACCTCGGTCAGCGCCTGTTGCCGCACCTTCATGGCTTCGAACGAAGTATCGGTGGCGGCTTCGGTGACGCCGGTCAGGAAGCCGGTGTCTTCCTGCGGGAAGAAGCCCTTCGGCACCAGCATGTAGAGATAGACCGTGCCGCCGAGCGTGGCGATCGTGACCAGCAGCATGATGGCCTTGTGCGCCAGCACATGGTCGAGCGCCCATTCGTAGCCGCGCAGCCAGGCGCTGAACATCCGCTCGAAACCGCGCAGGACGAAGTTCTCTTTCTTGCTGGGGTCGTGCGCCTTCAGCACCCGCGCGCACAGCATCGGCGTCAGTGTCAGCGACACGAAGCCGGACACCACGATCGCCACTGCGATAGTCACCGCGAATTCGCGGAACACGCGGCCGACGATACCGCCCATCAGCAGCACCGGGATGAATACCGCGATCAGCGAAAAGGTGATCGAGATAATGGTAAAACCGATTTCGCGCGCACCTTTCAGCGCTGCTTCGAACGGCCGCATGCCGTGCTCGATGTGGCGGACGATGTTTTCCAGCATGACGATGGCGTCGTCGACGACGAAGCCGACCGACAGCGTCAGCGCCAGCAGCGTCATGTTGTTGATGGAGAAATCCAGCATGTACATGACCGCGCAGGTGCCGAACAGCGAGATCGGTACCGCCAGCGCGGGAATGAAGGTGGCGGATGCCGAGCGCAGGAACAGGAAGATCACCGCGATCACCAGCCCGACCGCGATCAGCAGGGTCTCCTCGACGTCGGCAACGGCTTGCCGGACCGAGATCGAGCGATCCATCATGACGCTGACCTTGATCGACGGCGGGATCTGCGCCCGCAGCTGCGGCAGCTTGGCGCGCACGCCGTCGACCACCGCCACCGTGTTGGCATCCGGCTGCTTCTGGATCGCAAGCACCACGGCGCGTTCGCCGTTGAGCCAGGTCGCGACCTTGTCGTTCTCGACACTGTCGTAGATCTTCGCGACCTCATCGAGTTTCACCGGCGAACCGTTGCGCCAGGCCACCACGATCTGGCGATAGTCCACGGCCTTGTCCATCTGCCCGGAAGCCTGCAGCGAAATGTCCTGCTTCGGTCCGTTCAGGGTGCCGACGGGGGTCGACGAGTTGGCGCGCGACACCGCCGCACGGATGTCTTCGAGCGACAGTCCACGCGCAGCGGCGGCTTCAGGATCGGCCTGGACACGAACGGCGAATTTCTGCGCGCCGTAAATCACAACTTGCGCCACGCCGGGAATCTGAGACAGCGCCTGCCCGATGGTGATGTCGCCATATTCATTGACTGTGGAAAGCGGCAGCGTTTCGGAACTCAGCGCCACGAACAGAATCGGAAAGTCGCCGGGATTCACCTTCCGGAAGCTGGGCGGTACCGTCATCTCGATCGGCAGCCGGCGCTGCGCGATGGTCAGCGCGGTCTGCACGTCCAGTGCCGCGGCGTCGATATTACGATTGAGGTCGAACTGAATGGTGATTGCCGTCGCGCCCTGCGACGAACTCGACGTCATCGACGAGACGCCGGCGATGGTCGAAAGCTGGCGCTCGATGATGCCGGCGACCGACGCCGCCATGGTGTCGGCACTGGCGCCTGGGAGCGTCGCAGTCACTGCGATGGTCGGAAAATCCACCTTCGGCAGCGCCGATACCGGCAGCAGCCGGAAACCGAAAATGCCGAACGCGATGATCGAGGCGGTGATGAGGGTGGTCATCACCGGCCGGCGAATGCAGAGCTCCGAGAGTGTCATGGCTCAGGCCCCGGCCTTGCGGGCCCGGGGTTCGACCCGGGTGCCTTCGGTCAGCAGCAACTGCCCGTCGACGACGACGTCCTCCGCGCCGGAGAGGCCGGAGGTGATGACCGAAACACCCTGGAAGGTACGGTCGATCTTCACCGGCTGCACATGCGCCACGCCGTCCTTGACGGTGAACACGAAGTTGCCGGTCTGGCTGCGCTGCACGGCGACTGTCGGCACCACCACGCCGTCCTCGGTGCGGACGATCAGCTTGGTCTGCACCAGGATGCCCGGCCACAGAGTCTCGTTTGTGTTGTTCATGATGCCGCGCACGGTGACCATGCCGGTGGTGGAATCCACGGTGTTTTCCACCATCGCGACCTTGCCGTC
>JAQGKA010000018.1 GCA_028290355.1 Tardiphaga sp.
CCGTCGAGGACGGCAATCGCCACCGGTTCGTCGTCGGGGAAGGGCGATGCGGCAAACGAAAACCACGCATGATTGTCGTGATGCGGCATCATCAGCAGCGGCACGCGCGATGCCAGGCCGAACTGCTTGCGTAGCAATTTCGGCATCCGCGTCATCTGCTCGAAGCGTCGCGCATCGAAGCTGACGGAATTTTTGGTTCGCAGCAGCTTCAGACTTTCCGGAAATTCCTCGACGACGCTTCGCACCAGCGTGCCGAGCAGATCGGGATAATCCCAACTCGTCAGCCAGGCATCGATGTCGATGATGTCGCGGCCCATCGCCTGCATGGTGCCGCGCAACGCATCGAGCGCAGCGCGGGGATATTGCGTTGTGTGCTTGTCGCCGGAGAAGCGCTCTTCCTCGTTGTTGACGATCAGTCGTGGGCCATGGGTTTGCGTGACTTCAACAAGGGCGACGCCGGAATTGTGCGTGCCGGGGAGGCCAAGGCCGGCGAGATACACCGTCTCGCCGCTTGCCAGCTTGGCGCGGATTGCTGAGATGCGGTCGGCAGTGAAATGGGAGTCATTGGCGTGAAAACCCGCCAGCGTCATCAGCCAGGTCGTGATGCGCCGTGTCGCGCGGAAGCAGAAACGGCCGAGGCGGGGGTATTTTGGACCTGTGCGTCGGGGGGATTTCAAGGTGCGGCCTCGGCTGGAGCTTGCCGCTTCAATCACACTCGGGGCGGGGCAACAATGCCCTGCCTGGGTGCTCAACCTGCGCTCAGCCGCACGCCGGCGCGCAAAAACTTCTGCGGGTCGACGGCTTCGCCATCGATCCGGGTCTCGTAATGCAGATGCGGGCCGGTGGAACGGCCGGTCGAGCCGACCAGACCAATCACCTGGCCGATCTTGATGGTGTCGCCGACCTTGACGTGAATTTCCGACATGTGGCCGTAACGGGTGGCGAGGCCGTTGCCGTGATCGATCTCAACCATGCGGCCGTAGCCACCAGCATAGGCCGCGGATGTCACGCGACCGTTCGCGGTGGCGCGGATCGGGTCGCCGGTCGCGGCGCGGAAATCGAGCCCGGTGTGCATGGCCGGACGGCCGAGGAACGGATCGCTGCGGACGCCGAAACCGGAGGTGAATTCGACTTCGCCGACCACCGGCTTGCGATAGGGAACCAGCGCCATGGTGCGGTTCAGCTTGTCGACCTGGGCGCGGCCGACGTAGACGCGATACAGCTGGCGCTCGAACGGGTCGGCGTTGGCCGCAAGTTTTACGGGCACAAACGGGCCGCCCATGGCGACCCGTGGCACGGCGGCTTCAAGCTGCGCCATGTTGAGGCCAAGGTCCGAGATTGCGCCGCGCATCCGGCGGGCCTTGGAATCCATCGTTTCCTCGGCCGCGCTCAGCGTCGCCAGTTGTCGGCTTTCGACCTGATCCAGCGAAGCCTGCAGGCGGCCGATGACGGTGTCGACGCCGCCGTTCTTGGCGTACTGGTTCGGCTGCGGAGCGGCGACCGTCGGTGTGCGCGATTCCAGCCGCGCTTCGCGATCCGGCGGCGCGACAAAGGTCACGGTGTCGCTGATCGGTGAAGGTTTCAGCGCGCCGGGAGCGGCCGTTTCGCGCGGCGACGACTTGCCGATCGAGCCGGTGATCGCCGTATCCGGCATCGCACCCAGCGCGGTGGCGCGGGATTCCAGCGTGGTCTGCCGGCGCATCACCTGATCGAGCTTCTGGTCGAACTGCTCCTGATCCAGCATCTGCCGGCTGGTGGTGCGATCAACCTTGGCGCGCAACTCGGCGATGCGGTCTTCATAGGCGTATTGCATGTCGGCCTGGCGCGCGATCAGCTTGGTCAGCACGTCGTCGCGAAAAGCGAAATAGGTCGCCGTGGCCGCCGACCAGGCCCCCAGCAGGGTCACCGTACCGACCACGATCCAGAACAGCACCGGGCCGATACGGACCTGCTTGCCGCCATGGGCAATGGTGTAGTCGCTCTGTTTCCCAGGGGATGCCGGAGGTGCCTTGATCGGTCCGACGCGACGGGCAGGTGGCCTGCCATGGTCATGCGGGTGGTGCTGGGGGTACTCGGCATATTGGCTGGAACGGTTCGACATCAACACTCCCGCGCCAGCCGGGCGGGCACCCAGGCTGGCTCAATTTACGGGGGCGATTTGACCCTCTCATGGTTAATTTTTGGAGAACGCGATTGCTCAAATCCGACGGGCTTCCTCCAGTACCGCGTCGGCATGGCCATCGACCTTCACACCGCGCCAGATCTTGGCGACCTTGCCGTCCTTATCGATCAGAACCGTTGTGCGAAGAACGCCTTCGAACACTTTGCCATACATGGATTTTTCGCCCCAGACATCATAGGATTTCAGCATCGCGTGGGTCTCGTCCGACAGTAGCGGCGTGGTCAGGTCGTGCTTGTCGCGAAACGATTCCTGCGCCTTCAACGGATCGGCTGAAACACCCAGCACAGCCGTCCCCGCCGCGCTGAAATCGCCAGCGAGTCGGGTGAAGTCGATCGCCTCCTTGGTGCAGCCCGGTGTATTGGCGCGAGGGTAAAAGAAGATCACCAGTTTCCGGCCGGAATAGTCAGCCAACGAGACGGTTGCGCCGCCGTCGCGCGGCAGGTGGAAGGCCGGCGCCTTCGCGCCTTCGGCGGCGACAGCCGGCGCGGCGACGACGGTTGCCTTTTCCTTGATCGGCTTCGGAGCCGCCGGAGGTTTTGTGGCAGCCTTGGTCGCCACCGGCTTTGCGGCAGCCGGCGTCTTTGCGCGTTTCGCCACAGGGGCAGCCTTCAAGATTTCTGCCGCAGCTTTGCGAGGCGCTTTCGCTGCCACCTTCGCAGCCGGTTTGGCTGCTTTCGCAGCGCTCTTCTTTGCAGGACCCTTGTTTGCAGAACTCTTGGCGACGGCCTTGGCTGCCTTTTTGACGGGCGCCTTAGACACGGCGCGGGCGGTCTTCCTGGCAGGGGCCTTGGAGGAATTCTTGCGCGATTTCTTGGACATACGCCTTCCTTTCGTCGCTTTCAGCGGGTCAGTGTGATGATATTGCGGGCACGCGCCGGCGGCTGATCGAAGCCGCCGCCGCGGTGCAAATTGGCTGACCTCGGAGTATGGTTACAGAGGATTCGACGCAACACCCGTTACGTGTGCTTTGAACGCGCAGCGACGACCGGACGACGAGTAATAGTTTTAACCGAGGATTGGCAGCGATGCCGGCACGGATGCGCTCGTCAGATGTCGATGCGCGGAGGTCCGGCGGCGATCGATCTCACACGCAGCGCCAGCACCGAGAGGCAATGGCAAGGAATAAGCCGCCCCAAGCGTTAAGTTCGCGCGCCGATGACCAGCCTTCGCAATGGGATGATGCCGTTTGGGATCACGACCATGACGAGGTTGCGCATCACCGCGCGCG
>JAQGKA010000088.1 GCA_028290355.1 Tardiphaga sp.
GTCCAGCCGCTCCGCGCTCTCCAGCTTGAACCAGCGCGCGATCTCCGGAAGCGTGCGTCCGCAGCCGAGACAGAGGCTGGTTTGGGGATCGATGATGCAGACTGCGATGCACGGCGTTTCTTTGCTCATACCTGGATATTGAAGCGGTTCGGATCGCTTTCGCAAGCGTTGAGATTACAGTCCGGTCCCCGCGCTCATGATTGGCTTGTTGCGGGGGCGGCGGCGTTCGTCGGCGGTGTTGATCTCGTAGTCGGGCTGCAGCGACGGGGCTTCCTCGGCCATCGGCGCCAGCGCCGACATCACGCGCTCCGGCGGGAAGGTGATGATGACCTCGGTGCCGACCCGCAGCTTCGATTTCAGCGTGAACGTGCCGCCGTGCATGTCGATCAGGCTTTTTGCGATTGGCAGGCCCAGGCCCGCGCCCTGTTCGGCCGACTTGATCGAATTCGAACCCTGGCCGAACGAGGCCAGCACGATCGGGATTTCATCCTCGGCGATCCCGGAGCCGGTGTCCTTGCAGCTGAGATACTGTCCACCAGAGGCGGTCCATCCCACCTTCAGCCAGATCTCGCCGCCCTGCGGCGTGAACTTGATCGCATTCGACAGCAAGTTCAGCACGATCTGCCGCGAGGCGCGCTCATCGCCCCAGATCCGCGGCATGCCCTGCTCGAACACTTCGTGGATGGTGATGCCGCGGCTGGAGGCGCGCAGCTTCAGCAGATGATGGCAATCCGCCACCACGTGGACCAGCGAGACGGCTTCTTCGTTGAGTTCGTAGCGGCCGGCCTCGATCCGTGACAGATCGAGAATTTCGTTGATCAGGTTCAGCAGATGCACGCCGGAGTTATGGATGTCGGCGGAATAGTCCTTGTAGACCGGCACGGCGTGGCCGCCAAAGATCTCGCTCTTCATCACCTCGGAAAAGCCGAGGATGGCGTTCAGCGGCGTACGCAACTCGTGGCTCATCTGCGCCAGGAAGCGCGATTTTGCGACATTGGCGGCCTCGGCACGATGTCGGGCCTCGTCGGAGATTGCCTTGGCCTGTTCGAGTTCGCCGATCAGCGCGTCCTTCTCGGCGCGGGCTTCCAGCGTCGCCAGCGTCGTGGAGTGCAGCCGATGCGCCAGCAGCGCGAAGTAGCCTTCGGCGGCGACCGCGAGCACCGCAAGCACATAGTTGTCGAATGTGCCGCGCAGGATGAAGTTCAGTGCCACGCCCAAGGTGACCGGCGCGGTGGCCGCAAACGCGGAGATCGGCAGGTTGGCCGCCAGCATGCTGGAGACCGCAACCACCAGTAGCATCAGAAACATCATCAACGAATTCGAGACGACATCGACGCCCGTCGGATGAACCAGGATGACGGTCCAGCACATGCCGTAGAGCAGATCGAGCCCGATGAAGCGCATTCGCCATTTGCGCGTGCTGCTGGGCGAGGGCGCCTCGGCCAGATAGCGATTGCAGGCGCGGACGATCACGGCGTGAATGCAAAGCATCGCGCAGGACCAGATCGCCGCCGTCAATGGCTGCATCCAGAAGCCGAACAGGATGCCGGTTCCGATCACCAGCAGCGTCACCACCAGCGACGCGGACAGGCGGGTCTGGGCGTATTGCCGGAGCAGTTCGCGATCGAAGGCCGGACGGGTTCCGCTGGTCGACGTTAACCGGTCGCGCGCCTCGCGGACCCGCTGCGCCGCCGCCCGGCGATTGCGCGCCGGGGCAACGATCGTTTTTTCAGCCGGAAGCTGAACAACTTCAGGCCTATCGGCGGGCTTACTCATCGCACTTACACAAATCCTGCACGCCAGACGCGCGAATTTTCACTACGCCTATCTGTGCCGCACAATTATTAAGAGGTACCTTAAAGAACGCGATAATCAGGTTAATTAAATATGAAAAAAGCCTCGACGACGCGGCCATGATGTGGGCCCGCTCCGTCGAGGCTGGGCATGAAAGGGACTGCTTAGCGCTGCAAACGCGCCAGCAGGCTCGACGTATCCCAGCGCTTGCCGCCCATGGTCTCGACTTCCGAATAGAACGCGTCGACGACGGCCGTCACCGGCAGGCTGGCACCGTTGCGGCGGGCCT
This sequence comes from Tardiphaga sp., assembly GCA_028290355.1. Classification (GTDB taxonomy): domain Bacteria; phylum Pseudomonadota; class Alphaproteobacteria; order Rhizobiales; family Xanthobacteraceae; genus Tardiphaga. The sequence continues at coordinate 2,084 of JAQGKA010000088.1, forward strand.
CGGCGAGGCAGATCGAAAGGTCCTTGCGCATCCACTCCACGGCGAAGCCGAAATCGAACTTGCCGTCGTTCATGGTCTTGTAGCGGTTCTCCATCTGCCAGGACTGTGCCGCGCCCTTCGAGATCACCTCGATCACCGAATTGACGTCGAGCCCGGCTTTTTTCGCGAAATGAATGCCTTCGGACAGCGCTTCGACGAGGCCTGCGATGCAGATCTGGTTGACCATTTTGGTCAGCTGCCCGGAGCCGGCCGGTCCCAGCAACTTGCACATCTTGGCATAGGCCGCGATCACCGGCTCGGCCTTGGCATAGGCGTCGGCGCTGCCGCCGCACATCACGGTGAGCGCGCCGTTCTCGGCGCCGGCCTGGCCGCCCGACACCGGCGCATCGATGAATTTGAAGCCGCGCTTGTCGGCTTCGGCGTTGAGCTCGCGGGCGACCTCGGCCGAGGCGGTGGTGTGATCGACGAAGATGGCTTTGGGTTCCATGCCAGCGAAGGCGCCGTTTTCGCCAGTGGTGATGGCGCGCAGGTCGTCGTCATTGCCGACGCAGGCCATCACGAAATCCTGGCCCTCGGCCGCGGCCTGCGGCGTCGACGCCGTGCGCCCGCCGAACTTCTCGGCCCAGGCTTTCGACTTCGCCGGCGTGCGGTTGAACACCGTCACCTCGTGCTTGCCCTTGGTGATGAGATGTCCAGCCATGGGGAAACCCATGACGCCGAGACCGAGGAAAGCAATTTTGGCCATGTCCATACCCTTTGGATGTTGTCGGCTTTGCTGCCGAACGTGCTCTATGCGGAAAGGTGAGGGCGCCCGCCGGCTAGGAGCAGGGCGCGGATGAAGGAGTCGCAGCATAATCGCTGCGGCTGGCGCGGCAAAGCCCTGCCGGAAATCTGTATGCCGGGATCGTGGTGCACTGCAAAATACATTATGACGAGCATCGGTCGAACAAACACGATCGCGGCGCAAAATCGGCATGTATTTGCAGCGGAATAGCACTATGTGTGCGGTCTGAATTCGTCCGTAGATCGGGAGACACGCATTGAGCGTTTCACAGCAGCAGGTTCTTGATGGTTTGGCCAAGGTGACGTCGCCGCGGGGCGTGCCCCTGGTGCATGCCAATGTGCTGTCGGAGATTTCCGTCACCGACGGCAAGGTGCTGTTCTCGATCAATGTCGATGCCGCCGAAGCCCGTGCCTGGGAGAGCGTGCGCGCGCAGGCCGAGGCCGCCGTCCGCGCTATTCCCGGCGTTACCGGCGCGATGGTTGCGCTGACGGCCGAGCGCAAGCCCGGCGCGGCGCCGGCTCCGGCGCCACATCGCCATGGTCACGACCACGGGGTCCAGCCGGTGTCGGCGCATCGTCCGCCGCAAAATCCGGCGGGCTCGCCGATGTCGAAACAGGCTGAAATCCCCGGCATTGCCGCGGTGATCGCGGTTGCTTCCGGCAAGGGCGGTGTCGGCAAGTCGACCACCGCGCTCAATCTGGCGCTGGGCCTGCGCGACCTCGGCCTGCGCGTTGGGTTGCTGGACGCCGATATCTACGGCCCGTCGGTGCCGCGGCTCGCCGGCATCCGCGAGAAGCCGACGCTCGACGACCACAAGAAGATGATTCCGATCTTGAAGTTCGGGCTTTCGATCATGTCGATCGGCTTCCTGGTCGAGGAGGAGACCGCGATGATCTGGCGCGGGCCCATGGTGATGTCGGCGATCACCCAGATGCTGCGCGACGTCGCCTGGGGTACGCTCGATGTTCTCGTCGTCGACATGCCGCCGGGCACCGGTGACGCGCAGCTGACGCTGGCCCAGAACGTGCCGCTGAAGGGCGCGGTGATCGTCTCGACGCCGCAGGATCTCGCATTGATCGATGCCCGCCGGGGCCTTGCCATGTTCACCAAGGTCAATGTGCCCGTGCTCGGCATCGTCGAGAATATGAGCTTTTTCCAGTGCCCGCATTGCGGCACGCGGTCCGACATTTTTGGCCATGGCGGGGCGCGGCATGAAGCCGAGCGGCTTGGCGTGCCGTTCCTCGGCGAAGTGCCGCTGCACATGTCGATTCGTGCCATGTCGGATGCGGGCACCCCGGTCGTCGAAAGCGAGCCGGACGGCCCGCATGCGGCAATCTACCGCGCGATTGGCGCCAAGATCCGCGACCGGCTTCAGGGCGTCATTGCCGCCGCCTGAGGCGATGCGGCAAACCGATGGCGTTCTTGCCGCATTGAACTTTCGTTTAATTGGTGCGGTGAAGGCACTCGCCGCGTTTTCCGCGGCTGAATATCCATGTTAGATAGCCGTGCACCAGAGCGTCTTCGTTGAATCGGGTTCGTTTCACCGTTGAACATGCTCCAGGGAATTCTGGGAAACGCCCGCAACAAGGAGAGCCTGAATGAAGCGTCGTGAATTTTTGAAAGTATCAACAGCCGGTGCCGCGGTGGCCGCCGTTGCCTCGCCGGCGATCGCGCAGTCGTCGCCCGAGATC
>JAQGKA010000090.1 GCA_028290355.1 Tardiphaga sp.
GCACAACTACATTGGCATACCAGCGATTCCGACGCCAGGCTGTGAAACCGGTAACGGCGCCGTCGCAGCCTGCGCGTCAGGTGCTCGGGCGTCAAGCTTGAAGCCGAGCGCGCCGACATTGCGCTCGGCCACTGTGCGTGGGCGATGATACTGGCGCATCGCCGCTGACGTCGGCCCTGGGTCAAAGGCGCCGTTTTGACCGTCCGCCGATGACGTCCAGTCTACCCCAATCAACGGACATCTTCAGACGGCCTCGGTTGGTCCGGTTGGTACCATAAGCAGAAATAAGCATAGCTTCGACTTCACCGTCGATGCACGAAAACTCGATGCACCGATTCATCAGAAACGATTTCGGTATTGGACCGCACCCCAGTCAGCGGCACGTTATCGCCCAAATCGATGCCGCCATTGCGAAACTTCGAGTTCGAGATCGCGCCATGGCCCCAAGATCGTAGCGTAACCACTTTTGACCCACCGCGTAGATGGCAAGCATTGAACGGGCAGATTGTCATTCCCTTCGCCACGCATATAAACTCTGCGCAGGGAGGAGGCGCGCCTGTGGAGACGGGCGGCCGAGACGATCATGTTCGAAGGACACGATCCTTATCTCGTCGCGCTCTCGGTGGTGATCGCGATTCTGGGAGGATACACCGGGTTCGGCCTGGCCGCACGCATCCGCCGGCGGCCGGACGCTGATCATCGCCTGCTGCTTGCCAGCGCCGCGGGGTTTTTCGCCGTCGGCATCTGGACCATGCATTTCGTCGGCATGCTGGCGGCGCCGATTCCAGTGGATACGGTCTATCTCGTTCTGCCCACCATCGTGTCGTTCCTGATCTGCGCACTCGTCGTGGGCGTCTCGCTGTTTTTCGTCAGCATCGGAGAGCCCTCGCTGCAGCGCATCGGGTGGTCGGCCGTTTTGCTGGGCGGGGGGATCGCCAGCATGCATTACGTCGGGATGCACGGGCTTGCGGGCAATTTTTCGATGCAACACGACAGCCCAATGGTGGTTCTCTCCGTCCTGATTGCAATAGGGGCGGCCTATGGCGGCCTGCGCGCATTCCTTGCTCGGCAGGACGGCATCCAGCTGATCGTAAGTGCCATGGCGTTCGGAATTGCCGTCTCGGGCATGCACTACACCGCCATGTACGGCGTGCTCTTTGTGCCATTGTCGGGAGCGTCGCACCATCACATCAGCGGGCTCGCCGCATCGCAACAGATCCTTGCTCTGGTCGTGGCATTGCTTTGCTTCGTGATCGCGGCGGGATTCCTGCTGTCGCTGGTTCCTGATCCGCACCGGCAAACGGCGAAGTCAACCGTCGTCGACCCGATTCTGGAATCCGCCGTCTCGACTGCCGAAACTGCGGTTTCCCATGTAGATGGGCGTGCTGCCGCGACTCCACATTTGAAATCGGCACCGCTCGGCGGGCTTGGTCAGCCGCGCAACGTCTCCGCGCCTCGCCTTCCGGTCGAGGGTGCCGACGGCACACACTTTATCGAGAGCGCCGATGTGCGGAGCGTCACGGCCGATGCCCATTATACTAGGGTCCACGATGGCACGCGCGAGCGGATGTGCCCTTGGTCCATCTCGGAGGCCGAGGCCCAGCTCGATCCCGGCCTGTTCGTCAGGGTGCACCGCAGCCATATCGTGGCGATCCCGCACGTCACCTTTGTCCGCAAGGAGGGTGACGGCGCGGTAATCGAGCTGGATGGCCCTTCGCCGCACCGGGTGCCAGTGAGCCGGGCCAAGATCGCGGAAGTCAAAGCGCGGCTTGGACTTGCCCGGCGTGGCACACACACACACGTAACTCCGTCATAGGTCGCAACTGCTGACGCATTTCGTGCACGCCGGTGCGCATTTCGTGAGAATTTTCGCTTCCCGTGATCCAACAGCCACCAATGGCTTGCGTGCGAAACAAGCCGGAGAGAGCCTTCCTCCAACGTCCGCGCCGAGCGCGAAAAGGAAAGGACGGATGGAGGGAACTATGATTCCGGGCTCATTCAGCTATCACCGGCCGACGACTGTCGCCGACGCGGTCAAACTACTTTCGACATTAGGAGATGACGCCCGGGCTTTGGCCGGCGGCCACAGCCTGATCCCGATGATGAAGCTCCGGCTTGCCACGCCGGAGCATCTGGTCGACCTGCACGGCATCGATGGCCTGAACGCCATTCGCCGGGACGGCAACCGGATCGTGATCGGTGCAATGACCACTCAGCATCAATTGCTGGCATCCGACGAAATCGCAAGATCCCTGCCGATTCTGCACGAGACCGCGCTGCTGATCGCCGACCCCCAGGTCCGCTATATGGGAACCATCGGCGGCAATGTCGCCAATGGCGACCCGGGCAACGACATGCCGGCGCTGATGATGACGCTCGGTGCGAGCTACCAGCTCGAAGGGCCAACGGGGCCCCGTGAAATAGCGGCCAGCGAGTTCTATCAGGGCGCTTATTTCACCGCGCTCGAGCCGGGAGAACTCCTGACTTCGATTTCCATTCCCGTTCCGGCGGCAGGCCACGGTTACGCCTACGAAAAGCTGAAGCGCAAGGTCGGCGATTACGCCACCGCCGCGGCTGCGGTGATTCTCACCATGGCCGGTGGCAAGGTTGCAAGCTGCGCGATCGGTCTCACCAATCTTCACGAAACGCCATTGCTCGCAACGGATGCGGCACAGGCCGTGATCGGAACCAGCCTCGACGACGCGACACTCAAGAAGGCTGCGGCTGCGGCCGTGGCGATCATGTCACCCGCCGCAGATGCGCGCGGGCCGGTCGAATACCGCAAGCATGTCGGTGGAATCATGGTGACGCGGGCGCTGAAACGCGCCGCCGGCCGCGCAGGCTGAGGGAGGAAAAACAAATGGCAAAGACGCATGTGACTATGAAGGTGAACGGCGCCGAGGTCGAAGGCCTCGTCGAACCGCGCACGCTTCTGGTGCATTTCATCAGGGAAAATCTCCAGCTCACCGGCACCCATATCGGCTGCGAGACGACCCATTGCGGCGCCTGCACTGTCGATCTCAACGGCATGTCGGTGAAAAGTTGCACGATGTTTGCGGTTCAGGCCGCCGGCGCCGACGTCCTGACGATCGAAGGCGTCGCCAATGCCGACGGCACGCTGTCCGCGTTGCAGGAAGGTTTTCGCATGATGCACGGCCTGCAGTGCGGCTTCTGCACGCCCGGCATGATCATCAGGGCGCAGCGCCTTCTGCAAGAAAACCCGAACCCCAGCGAAGAAGAAATCCGGATGGGCATCTCCGGCAACATCTGTCGCTGCACCGGCTATCAGAACATCGTCAGGGCGATCCAATACGCCGCCGCCAAGATCAATGGCGTGGAATTCCAGGAGGCTGCGGAATGAACTACATGACTCCCACGCGGGAACAACGCGAAGCCAAACTCGAAGGCATGGGCTGCAAGCGCAAGCGAGTCGAGGACATCCGCTTCACCCAAGGCAGAGGCAACTACGTCGACGACGTCAAGCTGCCAGGCATGCTGCATGGCGACTTTGTCCGGTCGCCGCACCCCCATGCGCGGGTCAAATCGATTAACTCCGAAGAGGCGTTGAAGGTACCCGGCGTGCTGGCGGTGATCACGGCCGAGACGCTGAAAACGGTCAACCTCGCCTGGATGCCGACGCTGGCCGGCGACGTGCAGATGGTGCTGGCCGACGGCAAGGTGCTGTTCCAGAATCAGGAGGTCGCCTTCGTCGTCGCGACCGACCGCTACGCCGCCGACGACGGCATCAACAAGGTCGTCGTCGAATACGAACCGCTCCCCGTTGTTATCGATCCGTTCAAGGCGATGGATGCCGATGCGCCGGTGCTGCGCGAAGACCTCGCCGGCAAGACCACGGGCGCGCATGGCCCGCGCAAGCACCACAACCATGTGTTCGAATGGACCATCGGCGACAAGGACTTGACCGACGCCGCATTCCGCAACGCGGAAGTGTCGATCAAGGAGATGATCTCCTATCACCGCACCCATCCGTCACCGCTGGAAACGTGTCAATGCGTCTGCTCCTTCGACAAGATCAAGGGCGAGCTGACGATCTGGGGCACGTTCCAGGCTCCGCATGTGATCCGCACCGTGGTGGCGCTGATTGCCAAAATTCCGGAGCAGAAGATC
>JAQGKA010000108.1 GCA_028290355.1 Tardiphaga sp.
AAACCGGCTTGCGTCGCATACCCGTCGTAATACCCGCTCGTCTGCCCCTAAATCCCATCACTTCCAACCCGCCGGTTTGCCGTTGTCTGCGCCCGATTCTCTTTTGTAAGACGCCCGCCAAACGGACGCCGACAGAGAAATTTTGACACAGCACCACCGTTCTCACATTGCTATGAGCTGCAACCTTCAAAGCTTGGAAAGCGTCGCTAACCTGCACACCGCCGCTGATCTGCACGTCCGCCCTGGTTCCTCAATCGCGCTGATCTGAAGAACCGGAGGGCGCCGCGAACGATTAAAGAAATACACCAAGCCCCGGTTCTCGCAACGGAATGATTCTTTGCGAGCCGCGCAAAAAAATAGTTGGGCGCATGCCGGGTCGCTGTCGGTTATCGCGCTTAGACGGCAAGGTTTTGAATCAACGCACTGAATCGAAATGTGATGGCACTGTTTCAAATTCGCGGCGGTGAAAAATTAATTCACAATTCGTTTACGTTTGAAGGCGCGGGGCTCGCGTTTTCAAAGTGCTTGGTCTCGCTATGCCGATAAGTGATTAGCGTTGCGCGTTTTTTTCTGTGCGCTCCGTCAGGGTAACTCTGGACATGCGATCGGCAATCGCGCTGCGGCGCTGTTGCTATTTTCGAATCACGCGCGGACGGCGATAAACAGCAGTTGACGCTACGTTTTAAGGGGGATGCGCGATCGCCGGTTACCGCGCATCAGTTGCTTGACGCGCAGGGCTTATCGCTAGGCGATATGCGTCACGTGATCAAAATCTGCGAGATCATCAGCGCGCATAAAAAAAGCCCGGCGCGAGCCGGGCTTTTGGAAAATGCTTTTGACGATCGCTTACTGTGCGGCGGCCTGGCCGATCTTGGCGATCTGATGAACGAGGCGCGATACCTTGCGGCTCGCCAGATTCTTGTGAACGATGTTGCGCTGAGCCGCCTTCATCAGTTCGGGCTCGGCCTTCTTCATCGCCTGCAGCGCCGCTTCGCGGTCGCCGCTCTTGATGGCTTCCTCGACGATGCGGATCGAACCGCGCATCTGGGTGCGGCGCGACTTGTTGACGATGGTGCGGCGGGCAATCTTGCGCGTCGCCTTCTTGGCGGAGGTGGTGTTGGCCATATCTCGTTATCCTTCAGCAGCGACCCGCACAGGGGTGCCGGGCTGATTGACGTCTGCCGCTCGGCCGACGCTGGTGTTGATTCCGGGGTGTTCCTGAAAATGCCATCCTCGGAGCAAAAGCTCTCAAGGCACGCCGCTCAAAGAACAGCGGCGGCAGGATTGCGCCCACCGCCATTGGCGCTCCTTATAGAGGGCGGGATTTCCACCGTCAACGCTTTCCGGGAGACTCGCTCGAGCGATAAATGGCCCGGAGCGGCGGTTAAGTTGCTGGCGGGGTTGAATTTCTTGGGCTAGCCCGGTATTGCCGGGGCCAGATCGACAAGAGGGGTTCGCATGATCCGCGGGTTTTTCCGTCTGGTGGGGCTCCTGCTCCTGGCTGGCGGGTTCATTTTCCTGGTCTATGACGGCGCCCGGTCGATCGCCGACCAGGCGCTGCGGCTGACCCGGCTTGGCGAATTCTGGAACGACATCCATCAGGCCAGCCAACGGGCGTTCCAGGTCATGGTCGAGGGTGCCGCGCCCTGGCTTTGGAACGGGGTCGTAAAGGTCATTCTGAACCAGCCGGCCTGGGCGGTGATGGGCGTGCTGGGAATCCTCTTGATGTTGCTGTTCCGTCCGCGCAAGCCGCTGATCGGGTATTCCCGGAACTGATCGGGCCCCTGGCCTTTGTAGCGGTGCTTTGCGTAACAGATCTGCCGTTTTGTTCGTAAATACCCATATCAGCCATTGAGTTTGGCGCTGCTCGGCAAAAGTGAATCCGGTTTTGCCGGTCCAGCGCTGTTGGCCGTCAGATGCGCGCGTTGCTCCGGCGAACCGGGTTTCACTTCGTTCGACGACGCGCCGGGAGATGATCCATGTTGTTCATGCGCAAGACCACTGCATTGCCCACCGCCGATGAAGCGTTGCCCGGAAGGGCCACGCCGATTCCGACCGCGACGCGTCATTTCGTCAACGGTCATCCAATCCAGCCGCCCTATCCGGAAGGCCTCGAGCAGGCGGTGTTCGGGCTTGGCTGTTTCTGGGGCGCGGAACGGAAGTTCTGGGAGCTCGGCGATGGCGTCTACACCACGGCAGTCGGCTATGCCGGCGGCCACACGCCGAATCCGACCTATGAAGAAACCTGTTCGGGCCGCACCGGCCACACCGAAGCGGTGCTGGTGGTGTTCGATCCCAAGAAGATCTCCTACGAGCAGTTGCTGAAGGTTTTCTGGGAAAGCCACAACCCGACCCAGGGCATGCGGCAGGGCAACGACGTCGGCACGCAATATCGTTCTGCGATCTACACGTTCAGCGATGCGCAGCGCAAAGCCGTCGATGCGTCGAAGGCGGCGTATCAGAAGGCGCTGTCGGCCAAGGGCCTCGGCTCGATCACCACCGAGATCGCACCGGCCGGCGAGTTCTATTTCGCCGAGGATTATCATCAGCAGTATCTGGCGAAGAATCCGGCCGGCTATTGCGGCCTCGGCGGCACCGGCGTGTCGTGCCCGATCGGCGTTGCCGTCAGCGCCTGATCGTTCCCTGACGCTTCCTAACTACGCGCCCGCCTCCGGTATCGGAGGCGGGCTTTTTCATGCCGCAGGGGGCTGCGAAAACGGAATGTTAACCATAACCGGGCACAACCGAAGCTGTCTCGTTGTGAGGGATATGTCTGGTGTTGCTGGTGCGCGCGTTTCGATTGTCTGTCATGGCCGCGCTCGTGGCGCCGGCTTTGGCTGGCTGCATGGGTAGATCGGGACCCGTCGCGATGGTGCAGCCGCGCAGCGATCTCGACGCGCTGGCCTATGATCAGCCGGCCTATGCCTCGCCTCCCGTGATGGTTTCCAACTCACCTCGCGGCTATGCGCCGGTGCCGGTGCGTTACCCCGCTCCCGTCTCGAGTTTTGATGCGCAATATCATCTCGACGCCGGCGACCGGCTGCGCGTCGTGGTCTACGGCCAGGAAGGTCTCACCAATTCCTACGCCATCGGTGCCGGTGGCAACATTACCATGCCGTTGATCGGCTCGGTGCCGGCGCGCGGCATGACACCGGCCGGCCTCGCCGCCAGTATCACTGGCCGCCTGCGCAACGGGTTCATTCGCGAACCGTCGGTGGCCGTCGAGATCGAGGCCTATCGGCCGTTCTTCATCCTCGGCGAAGTCGCCGCCCCCGGCCAGTATCCCTATGTGCCGAATATGAGCGTCGAGAGCGCGGTCGCCATCGCCGGCGGCTTCTCGCCGCGCGCCAAGCGCGACGAAGTCACGCTGACTCACCCTACGGCGGACGGCGTGTACCGCGCGGTAGTGCCGCTCGGTACACCGATCAGTCCCGGCGACACCGTGCTGATCAGCGAGCGCTGGTTTTAGGATCTCGCTGAACTCTTTCGCCTGCGCCAACTTTCAGCGAGGCAGCTGCTGTCTTCCGTTCAGCGGAATTGGAGGCTTTCGGCAAGACCAAGAGTTCGGACTGCGGTGTATCAGCGCAACGACGCGACCGCGTTGAGACGTCGTATCAATTCACTGTCGAGCCATGTTAAAAAAAGCCGAGCGAGGTCAACTCGCCGGGCGCCGGTTACATGCCTGCGAATCCAAAATATCAATGGGAGGCGATAATGAATCCGTATCCGTCGGTCAAAACCGCGCGAGTCGTGACTGCGGCGGTCTTGATGACGTTCATGACCTCGATGTTGTCGAATGCGCTCGCGCAGTCCGCGCCCGGTTATCCCGACAAGCGCATCACATTCATTGTGCCCTATGCCGCAGGCGGCGCGACCGACGTCTCGGCGCGGTTGCTGGCGAGCAAGCTGTCGGATGCGTGGAAGCAGGCGGTTGTCGTCGAGAACAAGTCGGGCGCGGGCGGGCTGATAGGCAACGACTTCGTCGCCAAGGCACCGGCTGACGGATACACCGTGCTGGTCGCGATCACCCAGATCATCCAGGCTCCCAGCCTCGTTTCCAATCTGTCCTACGACGTCTTCAAGGATCTTGCGCCGGTCATCCACGTCGCACTGTCGCCGATCGTGCTGACGATTCCCGATGCGCAGCCCATGAAATCGCTGAAGGATCTCATCGATCTCGCCAAGGCGAACCCCGGCAAATACGCTTACGGAACATTCGGCAACGCGACGACGTCCCACCTCTACGGCGAGTTGCTCAAGAAGACCGCAGGGATCGATCTGACCCATGTGCCGTATCGCGGTTCCGCACCCCTGCTGAATGACTTGCTCGGCAACCAGGTGACCGCCGCCTTCGTCGATCTCACCACCGCGGGTCCGCAATTGAGTGGCGGCAAGGTGAGGGCGCTGGCCGTTGGCGGCGAGACGCGCAAGAAATTATTGCCGGACGTGCCGACCCTCGCCGAGTTGGGCTATCCCGGCTTCGAGGCCGAAGGCTGGGTCGGCATCTTCGTGCCGGCGGCGACGCCCAAGGACATCGTCGCCAAGCTGTCCGCCGAATTGGCGCGGATCATCGCGTCGCCCGAAGGGGTCGCGGGATTACAGGCGGTCAATCTGATCCCGGTGGGCGGCACCGCCGAATCCTTCGAGGCGACCTTGCGCCGCGACTACGCGCGATGGGCGACGGTGGCCAAAACCGCCGGCGTTAGGGGCGAATGACCGCGCTTCTCTAGGCGACGAGATGTTTGGCGAAGAAGGCCAGGCTGCGTTGCCGGGCGACATCGGCGCTCGCTTTGTCGTAGCTGGCGCGTTCGTCGCAGCCGAAGCCGTGCTGCGCACCGTCATAGACGAACACTTCCACCTCCGGCCGCTTGACGCGAATCGTCTCGACGTCACTGAGCGGAATGCCGTGATCCAGTGCGCCGAAATGCAGTTGCGTCGGCACCTTGGGCTTGTCGTCGGCAAAGCGAACGATAGCGCCGCCGTAATAACCGATCGCGGCGCTCAAGCCTGACAGCTTCGTCGCTGCGGCGTAGGCGACGCTGCCGCCGAGGCAGAAGCCGATGATGCCGACCGGGCCGACGTCCTTCACCGAATCGATCGCGGCTTGCGTATCGAGCAGCATCGCCGGCCAGTCCGGACTGGCGACGAATTTCCGGGCGATGGCGACTTCCTCAGGCGAGTAGCCGGACTGGAAGTTGCGCTCGGTGCGGTCGAAGATCGACGGCGCCACCGCGACATAGCCTTGCACGGCGAAGCGATCGCACACGGCGCGGATGTGATGATTGACCCCGAAGATTTCCTGGATCACGACGACGGCACCCTTCGGCGTGCCGGCGGGTGTTGTGCGATAGGCGCCGAGTTCAAACTTGTCCGAAGCGGTCAGGGTGATGTCTTGTCCCACGGGTCATCCATTCATGTTGGGTTGGCGAGTCTTGAGCTTGATGCGGCAAGTGAACTTGCGATGCAATGTTATTGCCACATCCAGTTGCGGCCCCAGTCGCCCTTCCAGCCGGTGAGGCGACCCTTGCGGAACAGGAGATAGAGCCGGTCGCGGCGATCGAAGAAGCCGCTGCCGCCGACATCGCGCAACGCGAGATAGATTTCATTGCCCGGCCGGCCGCTGATGTAAGCCAGCGGTGTGCCCAGCGCGCGGGCAGCGTCGTCGGCTTGCATGCCAAACGCCAGCGGCGTGGCGTTTGACAAGGTTGCGGTGAATGGCACGTGCGACAGCGGCGCAGCCTGCCGCGCGGTTGCGGGCTGCGTCGCCGACGCAGCAGCGATCAACGATAGCCCCGCGCTAAACATGATCCGTCTCACGCGATCCGCCTTTCAGGACTGTGTGGTGATCAAACGGCGACATCGCAAAGTCCAGCAATGACGGCAGCATGATAAATTATTCGCCGCGTCTGACAACACCACGGCAACGCCGCGCAGCTTTGCAAGATCGATGGCGGCGGAGACCGTATCAATAATGCCAAACCGGCGCGTTGCGGCACTGCACCTATTGTTTGGCGCACGACGCGCTTGACAGGTTGTAACTTTGGACGTGCAATGCCCGTGCTTGCAGAGTCGAAAAATAAAAACACGACGCAGGAGGACAATGCCGATGAGCCGGACGCCCCGCAGCGTTTGCCAGTCTATGTCCAGATTTTTCCCCACCCATGTACACGAGCCGACCATGAACTGACCGGTGGTCGCTATGGCGGTGGCGTCTGCACGACTTCGGTCGTCAAGGCTTTGGTCTGCAGGATTTGGCCTGGTCGTGCTCGGACTCGGGATTGGTCCGACGCTCGGCGCCGGCGAAATCCTGCATGTCACGAAGGCGTGGGTGTCGCCTGCTGATCAGGTCGGAATCGATATTCCATTGTTGATGACGATCACCAATGCCACGGCCGATGCCGATGCATTGCTGCGGGTCCGGTGCCCTTTCGCGAACTTTGCCGAGAAGCACATTGTCGATCGCGGCGAGGGATCGCCTGCGATGCGCTCGATCCCGTCGATTCCGATCCCGCCGAACAAGGCGACCGTCCTCAAGCCCGATAGTTATCACATCATGCTGCTGCAGACGCGACAGAGGCTGGTGGTTGGCGAGCGCCTGACTTGCTCCATCGTGTTCCAGAAAGCTGGAACCATAGAAACGGAGGTGCTTGTGAGCCGCGCGCCCTGAGGCGGCGACCGACGGATTCGCTGAACACGATCTCACTGAACAAGGCTTCTCACCTGAACGTCCCGGATATGCCGGGCGATCAAATCAACACGAAGATGCCAACAGGAGGAAACAGTCCATGACGCGGTTCACATTTATCAGAAAAGTTTCCATGCGAGCCGCGTTGCTCGCAAGTGCGGTGGCCATTGGCTTCGGCGCGCTGCCCGCCACCGCCGCCGACGAGGTCACCCATGACCGTCTGCTCAACGCCGACAAGGAAACCGGCAACTGGCTTCACCATCACAAGAATTTTTCGGCGCATCGGTTCTCCGGTCTGAAGGAGATCAACCGCGATACGGTGAAGAATCTGAAGGTCGCCTGGACCATGCATCTCGGCGGCGTCGAGGGTGGCGGCATCTGGACCCATGGCGGTCTCGAAGCCACGCCGATCGTCGAGAACGGCTTCATGTATGTCACCGACGGCTGGGGCTCGGTTTACAAGATCGACGCCCATGGCGGGCGCGGCGCGCTGCTGTGGAAGATGGATCCGAAGACCGATCACGACTGGGCCGGCGCGGTGGCTTGTTGCGGCGTCGATAACCGCGGCGTGGCGCTGTGGGGCAATCTCGTGGTCTCACACACGCTCGACGGCCGGCTGATCGCCGCCAACAAGGACAATGGCCAGGTCGCGTGGCAGCGCCAGGTCGCCGATCCCGACAAGGGCGAGGTCATCACCGGCGCGCCGTTGATCGTGAAGAACATGGCGATCACCGGCGTGGCCGGCGCCGAATACGGCATCCGCGGCTGGATCGCAGCGACGGATCTATCGAGCCAGAAGGAAGTCTGGCGCACGCACACGATTCCGGCCAAGGGCGAGCCCGGCCATGAAACCTGGAAGGACGACCAGAACGCCGCGGCCAGCGGCGGCGGCTCGACCTGGGTCACCGGCAGCTACGATCCCGCCACCGACACCATCATCTGGGGTGTCGGTAATCCCGGTCCGGACTGGGACAACCAGTATCGGCCCGGCGACAATCTCTACACCGACAGTTCGCTGGCGCTGGAAGCCGACACCGGCAAGATCAAATGGCACTACCAGCACACGCCGAACGATCCGTTCGACTATGACAGCGTCGCCGAAAATGTACTGGTCGATGTGCCCGGCCCGAACGGCATGCTGAAGCTGGCGCTGGAGGCCGATCGCAACGGCTTTGCCTATGCCATCGATCGTACCACCGGCAAATTCGTCTGGGGTCTGCCCTTCGTGAAGAAGGTGACATGGACCAAGGGGCTGGATGCGGAATCCGGCAAGCCGGTCGAGTACGATCCCAGCAAGCCGGTGCAGCGCTACAACGCATCCGTCACGCCGCATCGCGACAACAAGGTCACCGACATCTGCCCCGGCAACATGGGCGGCAAGAACTGGCCGCCGACCGCCTATAATCCTGACCTGAAGCTCTGGTACATCCCGGTGATAGAGAGCTGCAACCGCATCACGGTCGAGGAGGCGACGCCGGACAAGCTCAAGCCGCGTGAGTTCTGGACCGGCGGCGGGCCGAGCCAGCCGGTGCGCATCACCGGCAGCGTCACCGCGATCGACGTCACCACCGGCAAGATCGCCGGCAAGATGGAAACGCCGTTCCCGAATTTGGGCGGCATGCTGGCGACGCCCGATCTGGTGTTCTCCGGCCAGCCTTCGGGCGAGGTGATGGCGCTCGACGCCAAGACGCTGGAGAAACGCTGGGAGTTCAACACCGGCGGCGGCGTCAACGCTCCGCCCATGACCTTCTCGGTGGATGGCAAGCAATACATCGCGATTCTGGTCGGGATGGGCGGCGCCTGGGACAAGTGGTTCATCGATTCGACGCCGGAGCTGAAGAAGATGCAGCCGGGATCGATGCTCTACGTGTTTGCACTTTGATATCAGTGCGGGAGGATCCGGTATGAATGCCGGATCCTCCCACAACTTTCCTTGGGCAAGTGCTTCCTCGGGCAAGAAAATCCAATGAGAATCTTCGAAGCCTCTTGGTCTCTCGCGTGCGTTGTCGTGGCTGGCTTTGCGCTCTGCGGAGCTGCGCAAGCGCAAGCGGCGGTGACGCCCGACCCAACCGATGTCGGCAAGAATGTCTTCAAGCGCGCCAATTGCATGGGCTGCCACAAATGGCACGGCAATGGCGGCGGCGGTTATGGCGGCGATGCGCTGTCGCTGCGCAAGACCGAGCTGACGCGCGAGCAGATCGTCGAGACCATCGGCTGCGGCCGTCCCGCCACCGGCATGCCGTTCTTCATCCGCGGTGCCTATGACACCATCAAGTGTCACGATATGACCCGGCAGGATCTCGGCGATCAGATGCCGCCGGAGGCGACAGGCTTTTTGCGCCCCAACGAGATCGAGGCCGTCGCCGATTACGTGATCGCGCGGATCAAGGGCAAGGGCGAGCCGTCCTACGCCGAATGCATCAGCTTCTTCTCCGACGGGTCGCGCGTCTGCAACACTTACAAGACGCCGGGTGAATCCGCGGAGACGGCGGGAAAGGCACAGTAATGAAATCTTTACCAAAGTTTCTCGTTGCGAGTCTTTTGTTTTGTGTCCCGCTTGTCGCGGGAACGCCCGTTGGCGCGGAGGATTTCACCGGTAACGATCTGCGCGAGATCAGGATCGGCATGGCGGCGAACGACCTGTCCAAAGCAGATTACATCGGTCTGGCTTGCGCGACGGCGCCGACACAGAAACTGGCGAACTGGGGGAGTGCGAAAGATTGCCCGGCTGGAGATGCCGGGCTGTACGCCGTGCGCTTTGCCTATGATCCCGCGAGCAATCCCGAGGGCACCATGGTGGCCGGTCACCCCGCGATCCTGACCGCGCTGATTAATAATGCCGGGCGCGTCGCGGGCCTGCTGATCGAAACCGATCCGAAGACACGGCTATATCTGCGCAAGAAAGCCTTCCTGCTCGGTGTGCAGGCAAAATTTCGCTACGGCGCGGAAGGCTGGACCTGCAGCGAGGCTCAGCCCAGCTCCGACGAAGCGCCGGTCGGCGGCGTCTATCTCAAGGAAGAGTGCAGCAAGACGGTCGGTGGCCGCCATGTGGTGGTGGAGCGAAAGCTGTTCCGCCGCGCCAATCAGGACATCAAGAGTTTCGTCGATGAAACGCGGATCAGCATTTCGCAGGCGAAAGGCTAGCGGCCACAACCATCGAGCTTTCCGCAGCGCACAATACGAACTATTGCCCACTACACTTCGATCAATTTAATTTTCTTCGAGCGATTCTAATTTGCATTGCCTCCAGATTGGATCGCGCTCATTCTGCAAGCCAATTCTGGCATCGACCCGGTGGGTGTCGGAGCGTCCCAAAAGTGAGTTGCCGCCGTAAGCGGCACCATGCACCGGCAGGGGAAGAGACGATGCCTAATCTCAACATCAATGGGCGGAATATGTCCGTCGATGCGGCCGGCGATACGCCGCTGCTCTGGGTGATCCGCGAACAACTGCAGATGACCGGCACCAAGTTTGGCTGCGGCGCCGGCCTGTGTGGCGCCTGCACCGTGCATGTCAACGGCGAGGCGGTGCGCTCCTGCCAGACTGCGCTGAGTGAAGTTTCCGGCAAGAAGATCACCACCATCGAAGGGCTTAGCGCCAAGGGCGATCATCCGCTGCAGAAGGCCTGGATCGTCGAGCAAGTGCCCCAATGCGGCTACTGCCAGTCCGGCCAGATCATGCAGGCGGCATCCTTGCTGTCGAAGAACAGCAATCCGACCAAGGAAGAAGTGGTCGCGCATATGGACGGCAATCTGTGCCGCTGCATGACCTATTCGCGGATCCAGAAGGCGGTGATGCGGGCGGCGTCCGAAATGCGGACTGCCGCTGCGTCAAGCGATCGGAGGAACACATGAATACGCACGTGAAAATCACCAGCAGCGAGCCCGCCGATCTGTCGCGCCGCTCGTTCCTCGTCGGCACCGCGGCCACCGGCCTCGTGCTCGGCTATGCCGCGATTCCCGGCATCGATCAGGCGCTGGCAGCACCTGGCAGTTTCGATCCGAGCGTGTGGTATTCGATCGCGCCCGATGGCCTCGTCACCGTTACCTGCGGCAAGGCCGACATGGGCCAGCACATTGCCTCCACCATGGCGCAGATCGTCGCCGAAGAACTTGGCTCGAACTGGAAGGACATGCGAGTCCAGCTCGCCTCCAACGATCCGAAGTTCAACGATCCCGTGCTCGGGGCGCAGATTACCGGCGGCAGCTGGAGCACGATGATGAATTTCGATGCCATGAGCCGCGCCGGCGCCGCCGGCCGGCTGGCGCTGATCGAAGCCGCCGCTGGCATGATGGGCGTGCCGGCGTCCGAACTGACGGTGCGCGACTCGGTGATAACGCATGCGAAGTCAAAGAGGTCGCTGAGCTTTGCCGATGTGGTCAAGAGCGGCAAGGCGACCAAGACGTTCACGCCCGATGAGTTGAAAGCCATCAAGCTGAAGACGCCGGATCAATACACCATGATCGGCGTCTCGGTGCCGCAGATCGACATTCCCTCCAAGACCAATGGCACAGCGAAATACGGCATCGATACGTTTTTGCCTGGCATGGTCTACGGCAAGATCGTGATGCCGCCGGTGCGCTACGGCGCCACGGTGAAGTCGGTCGATGACTCCGCTGCGAAGAAGGTGCCCGGCTTCATCAAGGCGGTGACTCTCGATGACAAGACCGGCACGACGACGGGTTGGGTCGTGGCGGTCGCCAACACCTATGCCAATGCCCGCAAGGCCGCGGGAGCGCTGAAGGTGACTTGGGATAACGGCCCCAACGCCAAAGTATCGAGCGAATCCCTGCTCACAGAGGCGAAGCGTCTGCAGGGCCTCGACGATTCCGGGCTGTTCTTCGTCAAGAACGGCGACACCGGTGCGGCGCTGGGTTCAGCGGCCAAGGTGGTGGAGGCGGAGTACACTACCAGTATCAACATCCACGCGCCGCTGGAACCGATGAACGCCACGGCACAACAGCAGGGCGATATCTGGCATCTGTATTCCGGCAACCAGTTCGCGACCCGCACGGGCGGGGTCGCGGCCGGCGCGCTCGGCATCGATCCCAAATACGTCATGATGCATCAGCTATGGCTGGGCGGCGGCTTCGGCCGGCGCCTCGACGCCGACATGATGGTGCCGGCGGTGCTGGCAGCAAAGGCGGTCGGCAAGCCGGTCAAGGTGATCTATTCCCGCGAAGACGACATGACCATGGACTTTTCGCGACCGCTCACCTTCCAGAAGATCAAAGCGGGCCTCGACAACGATGGCAAGCTGGTCGCGCTTAATCACGACGTGGTCAGCGCCTGGCCGACCAAGCGCTGGGGCATCCCCGACTTCCTGTCGCCCTCGGTGGACAAGAAGGGCGCGCTCGATGCGTTCACCGTCAACGGCGCGGACTTCTTCTATTCGGTGCCGAACCACAATGTCCGCGCCATTCTCAACGAGATGGCGCAGCAGGCCACGCCGTCCGGGCAGTTGCGTTCGGTGGCGCCGGGCTGGACGTTCTGGGCGGTGGAAAGCATGATCGATGAACTCGCTCATGCGGCCGGCAAGGACCCGGCGCAGTTCCGCATCGCGATGCTGGACGGTGCGGGCGACAATGCCGGCGGCGCGCAGCGCCTGCGCAACACGCTGCTCGCAGCGATGGGGCTCGCCGGTTACGGCACCCGGACCTTGCCGAAGGGCGAAGGCATGGGAGTCGCCTGTGTGTCGTCGCAAGAGCGCGCGACCGCCAGCTGGACCGCCTGCGTCGCTCATGTGGCGGTCGCCGACTCCGGCGAGGTGAAAGTAAAGAAGCTTACGGTGGCTACTGATGTCGGTACCCAAGTACATCCCGACAACATCCGCGCCCAGGTCGAAGGCGCGGCGTTGTGGGGATTGTCGCTTGCGATGTACGAGAAGGCGACGCTGAAGGACGGCGGTATCGAGCAGACCAACTTCGACACCTACACGCCATTGCGGATGAGTCAGGTGCCGGAGGTGGCGATCAGCGTCATCGCCAATGGCGAGAAGGCTACCGGCGTCGGCGAGCCCGCCGTGACGGTGATCGCACCGGCGCTGGCCAATGCGATCTTCAATGCCGTCGGCGCCCGGGTCCGCTCGTTGCCGATCACGGCCGAGGCCGTGAAGGGCGCGATGAAGGCGTAGTGTCGAGCTAATGATTGATCCGCCGGAAGCGTTGCTTCCGGCGGATCTTTGTGGCGGCGGCAAAGTCACGCAACTCCGTACATTTTAAATCAAGTTGGTCGCGTCGTGGAAACCCCGCGATAGCGACGTTGCCAGTGCGAGGCCGCTGCGGCCCAGATCATCAATCGTTAACAATACCCCTTAAGGTTCGGGAACCAGGTTTTGAGGTATGTATGTCCTGCTTGCGGCCTGGTCGCTGCAATAGATCGAGGGCATATGACCGTTTCAGTCAAACCATCGCCTGCGCGCCGCCGGTTGCTTCTGGCATCGGACCGTAGCGATCACAGCAGCGAACTCGTAGCCATCCTGAAGAAGGTCGGCGATGTCGAAACCATCTCGACCTCCGAGATTCCGGAGAAGCCGGCTGGCGAGCTGTCCGGCATCATCGTCGATATCAATCTGCGCTCCGCCGAGAGTGTGCAGCGCGTCCGCAACAAGCTGCGCGCCAAGGCCTATGAAGCGGTGCCGCGATTGTTTGTGCTGGCTGATGCGCTGCATCACGGCTCGATGCAGGCTTGGGCGCTGGGCGCCACCGACACCATCGCACGGCCGTTCGATGCGCGTGGCGTGCTGCAGCGGATCCGCGCTGCGTTCCCGAATCCGCATGACGAGGATTTTTCCGCCAGCGGCAAGGCGCTGACCCGCGGCGTCGAGGCGGCGCATGCGGTGATGGTCAAGATCTTCGAAAAGCTTCCGGCCGGTGTGCCGCTGACCTTCAACGATGTGATGCAGGCGGAAAGCGCGATCCTGAAAGCGATCAGGCGCTCGTCGCTGCGCGAATGGCTGGCCACTGTCGGCCGCCATCACAATCACAGCTATCGCCACTGCCTGTTCGTCACCGGCTTCGCTGTCGCCTTTGCGCAGCATCTCGGCATGCGCGACGAGGATCAGCGCCGCCTGACCCGTGCGGCCCTCGTCCACGATGTAGGCAAAGCCTTCATTCCGGTCGCGATCCTGGACAAGCCGGGCAAGCTGACCGACGACGAAACGACCGAAATGCGCAAGCATCCGCGGTTCGGTTTCGAAGCGCTGGTGGCGCAGGGCAGCTTTCCGCGCGAGATGCTCGACGTCGTGCTGCATCACCACGAATTCCTCGACGGATCAGGCTATCCCGACGGGCTCCAGGGCGACCAGATCAGCGACATCGTGCGGCTGATGACCATCGTCGATATTCACGCAGCCTTGGTGGAGCGACGCTCCTACCGGATGCCGTTTACCCACGCCAAAGCGTTCGAGATCATGGAGCAGATGGGCGACAAGCTCGACCAGCAGCTGCTGCAGGTGTTCAGGCCGGTGGCGCTCGGATCGTATTGAGCAGCAGCACGGCTTTACTTGCGACAAGGCTGGATTCAATAGGCTGGTCAGCCTCCAGCCCGAGCTGAAATTTCATCGCTGCTGCGCCGTGTCTCCGGCATGATGGTCCAGATCATCACAAGGCCAAGCGCTGCGACGCCGGCCAGCCCGACAAAGGCGACCGGAGCCCCGAAACGGTCGGCGACGAAACCCGCCAGCACGGTGCTGAGTGCGGCACCGATGCCGGTCGCGGTGCCGACGATGCCCTGCGCGAGGCTGAAACGGCCGCTGCCGATGGCGACGTCGGCGACGATCAGCGGAATCATCACGCTGAACACCGCGGCGGTGACGCCGTCGAACACCTGCACGGCGACCAGCACATAGGGGTCGGTGACTGTCGCGAACAAAAGCCCGCGGATGGTCAGTGCGGCGAAGCCGAGCAACAATAGCGGCCGTCGTCCCCATTGCTGCGCCTTGCGACCGACGGATGGCGAGGTTGCGGCCACGATGGCCTGCGGCACCACGATGCAGAATGCGATCAGCACCGGCGCCCAATCCGCCGAACGCGTGGTGACCACGCCGGCCATCAGCGGCAGCATTGCGGCGTTGGCGAGCTGCAGCAACAGCACCGCGCCAGCAAAGATCAGCAGCGGCTTTTGCCGGATCAGGTCGCGAAAGCGGATTGCCTTGATGTCGGCCGTGGCCTGGTGGACCACCGCGCCGTGGGCCTGCGCCACGTCTATTTCGCGCGAGCGGATACGTGACAGTGCATACAGCGTCGGCAGCGCCAGCAGGAAGGTGACGAGAAATACCGAGCGGCTGGAGAGAAAATAGCCGCAGGTGCCCATTACCGCCGCGGCGACGCCGTTGCCCAGCGACGCGTAGCGCGCGTTGCGGCCGAGCCGCTCACCTATCTTCAGCGGTCCGACGAGGCCGAGACTGATTGCGGCGATCGCCGGGCCGAGCACGCAGCTCGCCATCGCATGCAACGTCGCGGCGCTGACCACGATGGGAAAGATCGGAAACGCCGCATAGCCCAGTGCGCAGCAGCCGATCGTCAGCACCGCGGCGCCAGCGACGAGCCGCGTCGAGCGCGCGGCATCGACGATGGCGCCGCCGGGCATCTGCCCGATTAGCGCGATGACGCCGCCGATCGACAGCACAAAGCCGATCTCGACCTGGGTCCATTTCTGGGTGGTCAGATAGACCGCGACGAACGGGCCGAAGCCGGTCTGTACATCGGCAAGAAAGAAGATGAACCAGTCGAGCCCGCGCAGGCTTTCCCGCGAAGCCGGCGGCGCCTGGCGCGGCTCGCCGGGATTGTGCTCGGGTGCAATGCCGGGCGCGCAGGCAATGTCGGGTACGGCCTCGTTTTCGCGAGGTGGCCGATCAGGTGCGCGTATGGTTGCGTGAATCGGCAACCTATCTCTCCTGCATAGTTAAGGGCGGAGGGCGCAGCGGATGCAGCGCGCCGGAGGCGCCGAGCACCACGATCGGCGCGTCGTCCTTATATTCCGGCGCGGCGCGAACCTGTTCGCGGGTCAGTTCCAGCGTGATGCTCGCGCTTTTGTCGGCCACGTTCCAGAAATGCAGCGCGCTCCATTCGACCACGATCTTGCGGCTGCCGACGCCGAGAAAGCCGCCGAAGTCGATCACCGCGGCGCGGACCTGGCCGGCGCGATCGACGATCACATCGGCGATCCGGCCCATGTTCTCACTCGCGG
>JAQGKA010000140.1 GCA_028290355.1 Tardiphaga sp.
GAACCGGCCTTCATATTCGAACGCCGCCGGTCCGGTCATCAGCACGTGGTCGTCGCGCTCGCGCCATTCGACGCTGAGCTCGCCGCCCGGCAGCGTCATGTGCACGATGCGGTTGGTGCGGCGCAGCCGGACGGCCGCCACCGCGGTGGCGCAGGCCGCCGAGCCGCAGGCGCGGGTGAGGCCGGCGCCGCGCTCCCAGGTGCGCATCACGATGTGGTCGCGGTCGACCACATGGGCCAAAGTGATATTGGCGCGGTCCGGGAAGATCGGATGGTTTTCCAGCAGCGGCCCGAACTTCGCGAGGTCGTAGGCCTCGATATCATCGACCCAGAAGATCGCATGCGGATTGCCCATGGAAACCACCGAGGGCGTGTGCAGGATCGGCGCGTCGATCGGGCCGATCTGCAGCTCGATGCCGCGGGTGTCGCGAAATTCTTCTGCCAGCGGAATGTCCTGCCAGCCGAACTTCGGCGCGCCCATGTCGACCGTATAGAGCTCCGGCGACGGGCCCTGCCAGCAGTTGATCAGGCCGGCCTTGGTCTCGAAGGTCAGCGCGGTCTTGCCAGTGTCCGCAAAACTCTGCCGCGCCACGCAGCGCATGCCGTTGCCGCAGGCACCGGATTCCGAACCGTCATTGTTGTAGATCGAGATGAACGCTTCGGTGCCGGCCAGCCGCGGCTTCTGCAGCACCATCAGCTGGTCGTAGGGCACGCCGGCGGGTACCGCGACCGCGCGGGCGTCGTCCGGGGTCACGGCGGCAGCCGTATCCCTGAGATCGATCACCACGATCTCGTTGCCGATGCCGTTCATCTTGGCAAATGCGTGGTTGGCCAGTGCGCTCATGTCATGTCCCGGTGAATCCCAGCCTTATATGGCGAAGCGCAGCGAATTGGCCAGTGCGGCAAATCTGTGTCGGCGATTTTCCATGCGGCCATCGCTTATGCGCAGGGGACGAACGCCGCAGCAGCGTGTTACCATGGCGGCAGATCGCGCATCTCTGGCGCGCGTGCCGACGGCCACATCGCTTGAGGTCATGGAGACTGCTGAATGAACCGCTCTTGCCTGCTTCGCCTCGCTACCGCCGCGCTGATCCCGGCCGCCGCGCTGTCGATGAATTTTGCGGCGCTGGCGCAATCGCCGCCCGCCACCCCGCCGGCAGCGAGCACCCCGGCGACGCCGGCACCGGCTCCCGTTGCGCCTGTGACGCCGAGCCCCGCAACGCCGGCTCCTGCGACCCCTGCTCCCGTGACGCCAGCCACGCCGCCCGCCGCGGCACAGGCCCCGGCGACGCCGGCCGCTCCGTCAGTGCAAACAGCCGATCCGTTCGGCGAGGAGATCACCCTCGCGCCGAAGCAGGTTCTGAGCTTCAACGGCAAGGCGAACTGGGATTCGGCATTCGAGACCCTGATGGATTCGTTCAAGCAGCTCACTGCGCTGCTGGACAAGCAGGGCATCAAATCCTCCGGCAATTCGATGATCGTCTATACCTCGACCGACGACACCGGTTTTACGTTCCTCGCGGAAATCCCGGTCGACCAGGAGCCGAAGAGCCTGCCGAAGGCCATGAGCCTGGGCAAGTCGCCGGACGGCAAGGCACTGAAGTTCGTGCATCGCGGCTCCTACGACAACATGGACAACACCTATGAGGCGATCACCAATCACCTCGACGACAAGAAACTGGAAGCCAAGGACACCTTCATCGAGGAATACATCACCGACCCGCTGAAGACAGCGGAAGACAAGCTGGTGATCAACGTCTACGTGCCGCTGAAGTAACGATCATGAAGCATCATTTGTATTTCGCCGCACTGGCCGGCGCTCTCGTCGCTGCGCCCGCTTTGGCACAGGTAGTCCCGCCGCCGACGATCTCCGTCAGCGGTGAAGGCACGGTGTCGGTGCCGCCGGATCTCGCTGTTATCGACGGGGGCGTCACCACCGAAGCCAAGACCGCACGCGAAGCCTCGGAGGCCAACAACGCCGCCATGGGCAAGGTGTTGCTGGCGTTGAAGGGCGCGGGCATCGACGAGAAGGATTTTCAGACCTCGCGGCTGTCGCTGCAGCCGCAATATGCGCAGGCGCCCAATCGTCCGGGCACCAACGTCGTCACCGGCTATCGCGCCAGCAACCGCGTCACCATCCGGCTGCGCGATGTCGCCAAGGTCGCCAGCACGATCGACACGCTGGTGTCATCGGGCGCCAACGAGATCGGCGGCATCAACTTCATGGTGGCGCAGGCCTCCAAGCTGCTCGACGACGCCCGTGAACAAGCGATCGCCGATGCCCGTCGCAAGGCGGAGATCTACGCGAAAGCTGCCGGAGTCACGCTCGGCGCGCCGGTGAGCATCTCCGAAGACGGCGGCGGCGCGCCGGCACCGATGGCCTTCCGCAAGATGGCCGGCATGGCGGCCTCGGCGCCCGTCGCGCAGGGCGAGGAGACGCTGCGCGTCACGGTGAGCGTGGCCTGGGCGATCAAGCCGACGCAGTAGCGACGCGTCGTCCCGGCGAAGGCCGGGACCCATACGCGCTGGAGACATGTGACGCGCTGTGGTCAGTGCTTTTTTAGCCACTGGCTCGGAGGTTATGGGTCCCGGCCTTCGCCGGGACGACAAGCTTAAATCTCCGCCACCTGCCCGGGTTTCAGCGCGACGAAGCGTTCGCGTGGAATCCCCGCCGCATCGAGCGCGACCTGTAGTCCCGCCGCCGGCGCGTCGATCGCCTCGTCGGTGAGCTGGAACGTGCTGTGATGATGCGCCAGCGCCTGCTGCGCGCCGCAATCGGCCAGCGCCTTCACGGCGTCCTCCGGATTCATGTGCTGGTCCTTCATGAACCAGCGCGGCTCATAGGCGCCGATCGGCAGGATCGCCAGCCGCAATGGTCCGTGAGCGTCGCGCACCCGGCGAAAGTGCCCGCCGTCGCCGTAACCGGAATCGCAGACGACGTAGATCTTGCCGGCTGGCGTCTCCAAAACGAAGCTCGCCCATAGCGCCTCGTTGCGATCGAACAATCCGCGGGCGGTCCAGTGCCGCGTCGGCACCAGTGTTACCGCGAGCCCGCCGCCGAGATCGGCACGGTCATGCCAGTCGAAGGCCTCGACGCGAATGGTGCGATCAGCCTTGCGCATCGTCTTGTCGTTGCCGAGCGGCGTGATCACCCGTGGTGAGAATTTTCCCGCCAGCCGCGACAGCGTCGCGACATCGAGATGATCGTAATGGCCGTGCGAGACCAGCACGGTATCGATCTTGGGCAGCGCCTCGAAGGCAATGCCGGGATCGTTGACGCGCCTGGGGCCCGCGAATTTCAGCGGCGAGGCGCGATCCGACCACACCGGATCGATCAGGATGTTCTGGCCTGCGGTCTGGATCAGCCAGCTGACGTGACCGACAAAGGACAATCGCGCCTTGTCGCCGTCGACGCGCGGCGGCGGCATGTCGGCATGGGGGCTCGGCGCCCATTTCGGCCATGTCGCCCGCTGCCGTCCGCCGCCGAACTGCCAGCGAAGAACCTCACCTAGTTTTTTTGGCGGAGCGCCATCCGGATCGAAGAAATGCGTGCCGTTGAAATGATCGGACGCCGGGCCGTCATAGGTGCTCATGCAAGATTCTCGATGCTGCCATTCCCCTCAATCATGTGGGAACGGTTCAGCATCGAGACAACGGCTGTCGCGGAGGGTCAGTAGCCGACCGTGAAGCGCTTGCGCGAATGGGCCGGCTTTTCGATCTCGTCGGCCATGGCGATGGCGTAGTCCTCGAACGAGATGCTGCTGCCCTTGTCGTTGGCGAGCAGCTGGTCGCCGCCGAGTCGGAATTTTCCGGTGCGTTCGCCGGGGATGAACAGCGCCGAGGGCGACAGGAAGGCCCAGTTGAGGTCCTTGTCGTGGCGCAGGATGTCGAGGAATAGGCCGCCCACCGCGGCTTCGGCCCGGTATTCCGCCGGAAATCCCGGGGTCTCGATCAGCTTCAGGCCCGGCGCGACTTCGAGGCTGCCGGCGCCGCCGACCACCAGATAGCGCGGAACGCCCGCCGCCTTCACGGCCGCGATCAGCTTGTGCGGGTCGCTGACGAGAAAATGGATCGCGCTGACGGCGACGTCATGGCCCTTCAGCGCGGCAGTGAGACCAGCAAC
>JAQGKA010000656.1 GCA_028290355.1 Tardiphaga sp.
ATCAGATGCCCCAGCGTTTTCGGCCCGAAAGCCGAATCGCCGCCATGGTCCGCCGCAATAGCTCAGTTGGTAGAGCACGTCATTCGTAATGACGGGGTCGCAGGTTCGAGTCCTGCTTGCGGCACCATTTTTCAATAGCTTATCCGCTATTCTACCTCCCTCAAGCCTAGCCTAGATATCGATTAGCCACCGGGGCACAGCTCGCCCATCTCCTCCGAAAAGCACTTGATCGCGAGCCGGACGCAGAGTGCGGAACAGCACCACTCCGCCCCTTAACGGTATCTTTGTCTTGTCGTGCGACACCTGCGCGTGATTTCCGCGCAGGGGCCGTGACCGTGATCAATAAAATCCGCATTCGAACCAAACTGCTGCTGGTGCTGGTCCTGACCGGCCTGTCGCTGGCGGCGGCAATCGGCGCGGCGACCTCCATTCTGCATCAGCGGATGCTGGCCGATCGCATCGCCAAGCTGCGGGGGATCGTCGAGATGGCCCATGAGCAGGCCCAGGCGTTCGACGCCCAGGTGAAGGCCGGCAAGCTGACCCGCGAGGAAGCGATGGCGCGCTTCAAGGACGTCGGTCGCGGCATGTGGTTTGACGGTCACGCAGCCTATGTCGGCATCGTCGACTATGACGGCCTCTGGTTCATGAACGCAGGGGTCCCGAAGATCGAGGGCACGATGGGCAGCAAGATGCCGGACGGCCGCTACATCTCGGAAAACCTCAGAACCGCTGTGAAGTCCGGTGATGAAGGCCTGGCGGTCTATGATTATCCGAAGCCCGGCGCGACCGAACTGCTGCCGAAGATGACTTTCGTCAAGAAATTCGAGCCGTGGAAGCTGATCATCACCGCCGGGGTCTGGATCGATGACCTCGAGGCGGACTTTTACGCCGTCGTTTATCGTCTGGCGGGCTTCGGCCTGGTGTTGCTGCTGATCACCGGCGGGCTGATCCTGATGCTGAGCCGCAACATCAGCCGATCGCTGACCGGCCTGAAGGACAAGATGGAGCGGCTGGTCGCCGGCGATCTCTCCGTCGATATCAGCGAGGCCTCGCGCAGCGACGAAGTCGGCGAGATGGCGAAAGCCGTGCAGGTGTTCAAGAGCAATGCGGTCGCGATGCAGACGCTGCAGGCGGAGCAGAAAGAGCTCGGCGCCCAGGCCGAGCAGCAGAAGAAGCAGGCGATGCGCGAGATGGCGGATGGCTTCGAGGCGCGGATCGGCGGCATTGTCGGTGCGGTGTCGGGCGCCGCCGCTGCGATGCAGAGCACGGCGCGGTCGATGTCGGTCAATGCCGAAAGCACGCAGCAGCGCACCAGCGCGGTGGCCGCCGGCGCGGAAGAATCCACCGTGAACGTCCAGACCGTCGCCGCGGCGTCGGAAGAGCTGGCAGCCTCGATCGCCGAGATCGGCCGTCAGGTGACGCAGGCCTCCGTCGTGGCTCGCAAGGCCAACGAGGAGAGTGAAAAGACCAATATCAGCGTCGCCGGCCTGGCCGATGCGGCGCAGAAGATCGGCGAGGTCGTGGCCTTCATCACCCAGATCGCCAGCCAGACCAATCTGCTGGCGCTGAATGCTACGATCGAAGCGGCGCGTGCGGGCGAAGCCGGCCGCGGCTTTGCGGTGGTCGCCTCCGAGGTGAAGTCGCTGGCCACCCAGACCTCGAAGGCCACCGACGATATCCGTTCTCAGATCGAGACCATCCAGGCCGAAACGGCCGATGCGGTTGCGGCGATCAAGCGGATCTCGATGACGATCGTCGAGGTCAACGACATCTCCACCACCATCGCGGCGTCGATGGACCAGCAGGGCGCCGCGACCCAGGAAATCACCCGCAACGTCCAGGAAGCCGCCGATTCCGCCAAGCACGTCTCGGAAAACATCAACGGTGTCAGCGAGGCGGTCGAAGCCACCGGGCACGCCGCGTCCGGTCTGCTCGGCGAGGCCGACAAGCTGGCCCACCAGGCCAAGACGCTGCAGGCCGAGGTCGGCGACTTCCTGGCCACGGTGCGGGCAGCCTGACGCGGCTTTCGCGCCCCAGCCATCCGCGTATCGCGCTTTGACCTGCGCCCTTTGAGTCCCTATTTTGGGAACAGCACTTCCTTTTGCCGGTTCGGGCCTGCCATGACCGCCTCGCTGAAAGCCATCGACGGATCAGCCGATCTGCCGTCGCTGATGAACGACCTCGCCCGCGCTGCCCGCGCGGCGGCGCGCGCGCTGGCGCTTGCCCCGACCGAGCAGAAGAACCGGGCGCTGGCGGCGATGGAACGGGCGATTCGCGACGGTGTGGCCGCGATTCTCGCCGCCAATGCCGAGGACGTCGCCGAAGTCCGCGCCTCCGGCGCAACGGCGGCCTTTATCGACCGGCTGACCCTGACCGAGGCCCGCGTGGCCGCCATGGCCGACGGTATCCGCATCATCTACGATATTGCCGATCCCGTTGGCAGCGTCACCGAGAGCTGGCAGCGGCCGAACGGCATGACCATCGAGCGCGTCCGCGTGCCGCTGGGCGTTGTCGCGGTGATTTTCGAGAGCCGCCCCAATGTCGCGGCCGATGCCGGCGTGCTGTGCCTGAAATCCGGCAATGCCGTGATCCTGCGCGGCGGCTCCGACAGTTTCCGCTCCTGCCACGCGATCCATGCGTGCCTGGTGCAGGGGCTGCGCGAAGCCGGCCTGCCGGAAGCCGCGATCACGCTGGTGCCGACCCGCGACCGTGCCGCGGTCGGGCTGCTGCTCAGCGGCCTGAATGGCGGTGTCGATGTGATCGTGCCGCGCGGCGGCAAGAGCCTGGTGGCGCGCGTCGAGGCCGAGGCGCGCGTGCCCGTTTTCGCGCATCTCGAAGGCGTCAACCACGTCTATGTCGACCGTGCCGCCCGGCTCGACATGGCGAAGTCGATCGTGCTGAACGCCAAGATGCGCCGCCCGGGCGTCTGTGGTGCGGCTGAAACGCTGCTGGTCGACCGCGCGGTGGCGGGCTCGCATCTCAAGCCGCTGCTGGAAATGCTGATCGAGGCCGGCTGCGAAGTGCGCGGCGACGCTGCAGCACAAGCGACAGATGCGCGCGTGCGCCCCGCCTCCGACGAAGACTGGGACACCGAGTATGAGGACGCCATCATCGCCGCGAAGATCGTCGATGGGGTCGACGGCGCAATTGCGCATATCCACGACCACGGCTCGCACCACACCGATGCGATCGTGACCGAGGACGCCGCCATCGCTGCGAAATTTCTCAGCGAGGTCGATTCCGCGATCGTGCTGCACAACGCCTCGACGCAATTCGCCGATGGCGGCGAATTCGGCTTCGGTGCCGAGATCGGCATTGCCACCGGAAAATTCCACGCCCGCGGTCCGGTCGGCGCTGAACAACTCACCAGCTTCAAATACCGGATTCACGGCACCGGACAGACCCGGCCGTGATTATTTTTGTTTGTGCGCGTGGAGACTGAATTGGATCTGCATTCAGTCTCCGCCCACGATATTCCGTTTCACAGCGACGGTATGCGGATCGGCCTGCTCGGCGGTTCGTTCAATCCGCCGCACGCCGCGCATCGCGCCATTAGCCTGTTTGCGATGAAGCGGCTGCAGCTGGATCGCGTCTGGTGGCTGGTTTCGCCAGGCAACCCGCTGAAAGACCCGCGCAATCTGTACGACCTCTCCGAACGCGCCGCCGCGGCCCGCGCCATGGCCGATCATCCCCGGATCGACGTCACCTGTCTCGAAACCGTGATCGGCACCCGGTATACCGTCGACACCATCAGCTACCTCCGCCGCCGCTGTTCCCGTGCGCGTTTTGTCTGGATCATGGGGGCGGACAATCTCGCCCAGTTCCACAAATGGGAAAACTGGCAGCGAATCGCCGCCGAAGTGCCGTTTGCGGTGATTGATCGGCCGCCGCAGGGCTTCCACGGGCTATCCGGAACGGCTGCGCAGGCGCTGGCGCGCTACCGGATACCGGAGCGGTACGCTAGCTCATTGGCCGACCTGCGTCCGCCGGCCTGGACCTTTCTGACCGGACTGAAGCTCAGCCTGTCCTCGACCCGGCTAAGGAACCCGGACGGCAGCTGGAAGACGTAATTCCACAACACTTGCCCGATAAGTGTTATAGGGCCGGAGCTGGAATATTGAATCCACGCCCCCCACATGCATACTCTGTTCACCGGACGCCGGATTCGGCGCCCCGTACTGTGAAAGGAATGGTCCCTGGCCACTTCTGTATCGTCCAAGACC
>JAQGKA010000176.1 GCA_028290355.1 Tardiphaga sp.
GGATATTGCCCAACGTGATCTTCTTCATATGCGGGCACAGGTTGCAGGGGCGGATGAACTCAAGGTCGGGATACTGGATGGCGACGTTGTCGCTCATTGAGCATTCCGTCAGAAGCACGACCCGGGGCGGTCGCAGGTCTGCGACGTAGGACGACATGGCCGCCGTCGAGCCGGCGAAGTCGGCCTCCGCCAGGACGTCTGGCGGGCATTCCGGGTGCGCCAGGATGACGATGCCGGGATGGTCCTCGCGCAATTGCCGCACTTCGCCGGCGCTGAAGCGCTCGTGCACTTCGCAATGCCCGGTCCAGGTGATC
Organism: Tardiphaga sp.; assembly: GCA_028290355.1. Classification (GTDB taxonomy): domain Bacteria; phylum Pseudomonadota; class Alphaproteobacteria; order Rhizobiales; family Xanthobacteraceae; genus Tardiphaga. Next base: position 315 of record JAQGKA010000176.1, read on the forward strand.
ACCTTGACCTTGGTCTCGGCGGCGATGTTCTTGGCCAGGTATTCGTCGGGCAGCATGATCACGCGTTCAACACCAAGAGATTCGACGACGGCCTTGGCATTGCCCGACGTGCAGCAGATGTCGGATTCGGCCTTCACCGCAGCCGACGTGTTCACGTAGGTGACGATCGGAACGCCGGGATAGGTTCGCCGCAAAAGCCTGATGTCCTCAGGCGTGATCGAGTCGGCCAGCGAACAGCCGGCACCAAGATCAGGGATCAGGACAGTCTTCGACGGATTCAATAATTTGGCCGTCTCGGCCATGAAGTGAACGCCGGCGAGAACAATGACGTCAGCCTCCACGTGCATCGCTTCGCGAGCCAAGGCGAGGCTGTCGCCGACGATGTCGGCCACGCAGTGGAAGATTTCCGGTGTCTGGTAATTGTGCGCGAGGATGACCGCGTTGCGGCTTTTCTTCAGCGCCATGATTGCATCGACGTCGTCTGCGAAGGTGGGCCATTCGATCGCGGGGATCGCATGCCGCACTTTGGCGTAGAGACGTTCCGAAGGCCGCAGTTCGGGCGGTGACAGCATAACGTTATACTCCTAGTGAGCATATATTATACTGTAGAGGAGTATAACTCTTGTCAAGCCCCCGAAATGGGGAGTTTTGTCCCGGTGATCGCGCGTTCGGCAAAGACTGTGCGGCGGAACCGAAAGAGCTTCGCGGGGCGCCCCCCGGTGTCCTGGCTCGTCTCACCGGTTTCCTCCACAAGCTCTTGTTGCTCGATCAATCTTCGAAAATTCGGCTTGTGGACGAGCTTTCCTGCCAAAGCTTCTACGCAGCGTTGCAATTGCAGCAGCGTGAATGTGGCCGGCATCAATTCAAACACGACGGGGTGATATTTGATTTTGGCCCGGAGCCTCGCAATCCCGGTGGCCAGAATTCGGCGATGATCGAGGATCATGGGGGTCCCGGGTGCGGTCGCTGCCGCGTTCTCCGACAAGGGCGTCGAGGATTTGCCGCGCACGGCCTCCGGAATCAGTCCCGCCTCGTACAACAATTCGTATCGCTGCAGGACCAGTTCCTCGTTCCAGATGTGATCCTCGAAGCCAAACAGCATCGCGACCCGCTGCCGACGGCTGCGCTGCGTCGCCCGATCGGGTACCGCAGAAGCCCAGGCTTTGAGGCCTGGCCGCAGTGTTTCCTCAATGAGCGGAGGCGCGCCGAGGCGATGATCCTCCCAGGGAAAATAATCGTACCAACTGTGCCAGCTTGCCTCGTGCTCGCCGGAGGCCGGCTGCTCTTGCGTCAAGCCGAGATAGCTGATCGAGATCACGTGCTGCGCGGTGGCGCCGGCGCGGTCACGATCGGCGAAGGTGTAGAGCTGCTCGACATAACCAAGCGGCAGTCGCGTTTGCCGCTCGACCCAGGCACGCAGTCCCGATTGCAGCGAGCGATGGGCGAGTTCGAAAGGCCCGGAGGGCAGGGCGCGCTGATCCTGAATCGTCAAGACGCGTGGCTCGCTGCCGGTTACGGCCACCAGCACCGCAATGAGTTCTGCCGCAATTTCGTGCTTGAATGGTGGTGCCGCCGGACGCATGTCTGCCTTGGGTTTGATGTGAAAAACGGGTCCATGACCTGATTTGCTCGAGTGCTCAAAGGGATGAGCGTGAAAGGTCGCATCGTTCCTACACTGCGATCATGGCGCATAAAGCCGCAACGTGAAGCGCGCGGCAATACCCATTGGCCGGAACAAGACTGTTTTCGGGTCAAAGTTAGGGTGCGGTGGTCGTTGGACATGTGGTGAGGAACTGATTTTGTCGGAAGAACACACCTGTCGTGCCGATGTCTGCAACGCCTCCGAAGGTCAGGATTTTCGATCGCAAGTTATCCGAATGGCACTCATCGCGTGCTTCCGTGACGTCGCGCGGTCGGGTGGCATGACTGTTAAAACCTGGCGCAGCATTCAGAATTAAATACAAAATCGTAAATAATTGGAATTTCTGCATGATTCATATTTGACAGTCGGCTCATGCGGCTTCGCATATCCTCGTGATGTGCTAGTATTAAGCGCAAACCATGGGTTGCGCCATGACAGGCATCGCAGAATGGCTGGCATCGATCGGTTTGGGAGAATACGCCCAGAGCTTCGGCGAGAACGCCATTGACCTATCGGTCGTCCGCGATCTGACGGAGCAGGATCTGAAGGACCTTGGCGTCCTGCTCGGGCATCGCCGCAAGATGCTGCGCGCGGTCGCGGAACTCAAAGAGGGAATTCTCACAACACCGCAGATGGGAGCAAAGCTGTTCCCGCGAGATGCGGCCGAGCGGCGCCAACTGACGGTGATGTTCTGCGATTTGGTGGGCTCGTCGGCACTTTCCGCCCGCCTTGATCCCGAGGATTTACGCGAGGTGATCCGCGCTTATCACAACTGCGTCTCCGAAGTGATCGGCGGGACCGAAGGCACCATCGTCAAATATCTGGGAGATGGGGTGCTTGCCTATTTCGGCTATCCCCAGGCCCACGAGGATGATGCCGAGCAGGCGACACGCGCAGGGCTGGCGCTTGTCGATGCTGTGGCCAAACTCCCGACAGACAACGGCGTCGGACTACAGGTTCGCATTGGTATCGCCACCGGCACGGTAGTCGTCGGTGATTTGATCGGCGAAGGCTCAGCCAAGGAGTCAGTGGTCATCGGTGAAACGCCAAACCTGGCTGCGCGCCTGCAAGCGATAGCCGAACCCGGAACGGTCTTGATCTCCGAGAGCACGCACCAGCTTAGCGACGGACATTTCGAATATCGTAACCTCGGCCCGATAGCACTCAAGGGATGGAAGCAGCCGGTACAAGCCTGGCAGGTACTGCGAACCAGCGGCGTGGAGAGCCGCTTCGAAGCGCAGCACAAGACCAAATTGACGCCGCTCATCGGGCGTGAAGAAGAGATAGACCTGTTGCTGCGCCGCTGGCGGAACGCTGTAAAGGGTGAAGGCTGTGTTGTGGTTCTGAGCGGAGAACCAGGCATCGGCAAGTCGCACATTTCTCTCGCGCTCGAAGAACGTCTCCAGGCCGAAACACATTTTACGCTGCGCTATTTCTGTTCGGCGCACCACACCAACAGCGCGCTGTTTCCGTTCATCCGCCAACTTGAGCGGGCCGCGCGATTCGAGCGGAACGACTCGCAGACAGAGAAGCTCGCCAAGCTCGAAGCTCTGCTCGCCCAATCGAGTGGCGACACGGACCATGCGGTGCCACTTCTCGCCAACCTATTGTCGCTGCCACCCAGCGATCGCCACAGCCTCGCGGAGATGAGTCCGCAGAAGCGCAGGGAGATGACGTTGGAGGCGTTGCTGGCCCAGCTCCATGGCCTCGCGGTGCGGCGGCCGGTGTTCATTATCTATGAGGATGTCCATTGGGCCGACCCAACCTCGCTGGAACTACTCACCAGGGTATTGGACCGCGTACCGCGGCTTCGGGTGCTGCTGCTTATCACCGCGAGACCGGAATTTGCGCCGCCCTGGCCGAGTCACGCGCATGTGACGACGGCCTCGCTGACGCGCCTCAGCCGACGCGAAGGCGCAGCGCTCATCGAACGGGTCACAGCCGGCAAAACGCTCCCCGAAGAGGTGATGAACCAGATCCTCGCCCGCACCGATGGCGTGCCGTTGTTCGTCGAAGAACTGACCAAAACGGTCCTCGAAGCCGGACTGCTGCAGGAGTTGGACGGTCACTACGCGCTCAACCGTCCGCTGCCATCGATGGCGATCCCGACAACATTGCACGCCTCGCTGATGGCGAGGCTCGACCGGTTGGCGCCAGTGAGAGAGGTGGCGCAGACCGCCGCTGTTGTGGGCCGGGAGTTCTCCTATGAACTGCTGAACACCATATCCGGGTTGCCTCGCGAAAGGCTTGAGGAAGCGCTCACCCAGCTGGTTCGTTCTGAATTGATATTCTGCCGGGGCCAGATCCCCGAGGCGATCTATACTTTCAAGCACGCGCTTGTGCGCGACGCCGCTTATTCGGGCCTGCTGAGGAGCCGGCGCGCGGCGCTGCACGCCACGATCGCCGACGCTTTCGAGCAGCGTTTCCCCGAAATTGTGGAGGCGCAACCCGAAACTCTCGCACACCACCTCACGGAGGCGGGGCTGATTGAGAAGGCGGTGGGCTACTGGCTGAAGGCTGCCAAGAAAGCCGCGATGCGCTCCGCCAACCTCGAGGCAATTGCCCACGCACAGCGAGGCCTTGAGGCGCTGGACAATATGGCCGACGGCGCAGAGAAAGACAGGGGGGAGCTCGATTTCCACTTCGCTCTCGGGCCGTGTCTGATTGCTACCCAGGGGCCGGCCTCGAACAATGCGGTGGCAACATTCGCCCGCGCGCGAGAACTGTGCGAGCGCCTCGGGGATCTTCCCGAGCATCTGCAAGTCATGTTTTGGTTGACCACCGCCAGCGTCATCCGTGGTGAACTGCCATTGGCCCAGGAAACGATCGCGGAATTGCTTCATCTCGCCGAATCGCGGGGCGATCGACCGGCGTTGCTGAATGCGATGCGCGGGCAGGCGATGATCCGCCTTTTCATGGGAAATCTTACCGGCGCCCGCGAAGCGCTCGAACGGGCCGTTGAAGCGTTCAATCAAAGCAGTGAGGAGGAAAGACTGGCGGCGCGTGCCGCCGGCCAGGATGCGGGGGTGGCTGACTTCGCCCTGATGTCGTGGACTCTCTGGCTGCTCGGCGATGTCGATACGGCCGTTGCGCGAATGGTCGCCGCCGTTCAGCGCGCGGACGCTATCGATCATCCGCACTCGCAAGCCTATGCCTGTTACTACGCATCTGTTCTCTACGCACTTCGCGGCGAGCATATGACAGCGCTTGGCTATGCCGAACGTTGTCTCGCCCTTTCAGAAGAGCATGGATTCAGGCAGTGGCGTGGCCTGGCCCATGCCGTCCGGGGCATATGTGTGACCTCACTGGACCCTTCGTCCAGCACGCTAGTGGAAATCCGGGGCGCGTTGGCTGAATATCGTGGCGCGGGTTACCAGCTTGGCATCACGGCGCTGTACGTCCTCTTGTGTCCGGTCCTGTTGTACAGCCACAACTGCGACGCCGCGCTGGATCTGATTGAACAGGGGCTCGCGACCGTCGACCGCAACAGCGAGCGCATCTTCGAAGCCGAACTGTATCGGCTGAAGGCGCGCGCGCTGCTCAGCCGCGCCGCGTCTGGCGTCAAGACCGAGGCGCAGTCGCTGCTCGGCCAGGCATTGATCACGGCAAGAGGCCAGCATGCCAAAGCCATCGAACTTCGCGTGGCAAGCGACCTTGCCGCGCTTTGGGTGGAGGAGGGCAGACGCAAGGAGGCGCACGATCTTCTCGCCCCCATCTATACCGCGTTCATTGAGGGCTTCGAAACGCCAGATATCAAGGAAGCGAAGGCGTTGCTCGATCGGCTTCAGTGAGCCGATTCAGGGATCGGATAGTCAGCCCCGCTTGCCCCGACCGTCGCCATCTTCGATCTATCGCTATTCTGCTGCCGCTACTTACGTCGTTTTCCGCGTTTCTTCTCGGTAACGCGTTCGTTCAGGAAACGAACTTTTCCGGTCCTGTTCGGGCCCGCAGCGTCATACACTTCGATCGCATGCTGCGCAGCAGCTCTTCCGGCCTTCTGGCCTCGATCAAGATTTTCGTGATTCCATTTGAAATCAATTTCGCTCGATACCTGAATCTCGACGACCGTTCCTTTCCAAGGCTCCTCTCCCGCTTCGGGGTATCGGAGGTGGTATTTGAACAGTTTGACGTCGTCTTCGCCGACGGTGGCCGCAAACAACTGGCAAAGATTTGCCAAGCCGTCATGAAGGTTGCGAGGTTTGCGGATTTGCTTCGCATCGACAATCCGGCTCACCCAGATTTCATCAAGATTAGGGTGTTCCTCGAGCAGGCTCCTGAAGTTGACCGTATCGACCAGGGCACCTTCGCAATAGGTGTCGCCGTCGATCTTGACTGTCTCTTCGACGAAGGGGAGCGCTGAGCATGCGCACAGAGTCGATGCGCCGATGTCTCCCTTGTACGCACGATCCTTCATGGGATAATTGGAAAAGAACGCAAGCTCCTGCTCGTCGAGATTCCAGGCGTTGTGAAAGATCCACGGCTTCTCTTCTTCAAATAGCCGGTCGAACTTTATGCCCTTCATGAAGTCGCTGTTTGGATAGTTGATCCGGGACAGGCCGGTCACATTGGAAAGATACATCATGGATGTCAGATAGCGTACGAGAGGATTTGGAGCCATCGCTTGATTGAGGATCCATTTGTTGATGTCTCCCTCGTCCCACTTCTTGAACCCGCTATCGCGGTCGGGAAGATGATTGGAAATAAGCTCCATGGTCTCCTTGAAGGAATCCATCATTCTGTGGGGCAGCCAAACGTTTTTGTAGCTATCGGGATTTGATACGAATTCCATCAAGGCGCGCGTGTTTCCGAACAGGTCCGCTCCGAACACGGTGTTGATTGGAAACCGTTCATAGCTTTCGTCATCCCGGAAAACATTGTCCTTGAAAAACCGGTAGGTTTGTTCGACTTCCTTGCCGCGATCGCATTGATTGTAGACGATCCCTACCCATGCGCCGATGCAGGACAACGACCACACGTCGAACGTGATATCTGCGGCGCGAAGAGCCCTGAGTACTCCGATATGCAGCCCTGCCGCCGGCCCGCCGCCACCAAGTGTAATTGCTCTTTTCGGGGTTGGAGACTTCGGCTCTGACATTTTGCCCCCCTTTAATATGCTTTTGATATTAAATGAGCTTGATCGAACTTTTAAATTGAACGAAGGGCAATAGATTAGTTTCTTTTTGCACGAATGGAAAGCAGGTGGCTGCTGTCCAAATTCATGACAGCAACGCTGACGCAGATGCCACTCGCCGAGCACAGCCATTGTCTGGCGTCAGCACCGGCGGGTCGCGGCACGCTATCGTTATTGGATTGGCGGATTGCGGCGCAGCGAATATCGTTCCAGCAATTATTCGGGTGCAGAGTCTATCGCAACTCTTCCGAGCATTCCTTCTTGGCACCGCGGATCGGATGCTGCGGCTGTGGCCGACGATTCGGTTGCGCTGCATGGCGTTCTCGCCGCTGGCACACGCACTGGTTCAGTTATCGCAATGAAACGAGCGTAGCGGCGCCGCACGTTACGCGTTTAATTTCAGAATGGATGACCACGGGACTGGTGAGCGACCGTTGGCCGTGCGGGTCTCCCCTGGAGGAGCGTATCGGCGCCGGTCGAATCGAAGGCGATCAAGCGAAATTGCGCTGGAAGCGCTGGCGATAATTTCCGTTCGCGTATTCGAAAAAATTACATCGCGTCGGCACCGACCGTTGCACCAATATTATTTTATGTTTAAAAGGATTTCGACTAGGAGCTACCTTGAAGCGTAGAGGGGGCGAGGATGGCTGATCTATCTTTCCAACGCTGGCCATTTTTTGAGGCAAAGCATCGTACCTTCGCGGGGGAGCTAAATCGCTGGGCGGAGGCCGTTGTTCCTGGCCTGATCGATCATCATGACGTTGACGGTTCATGCCGAAAGCTAGTTGCGACGTTGGGAAAGGCAGGGTGGTTGCGCGCAGTCGTGCCCGCGAATTACGGCGGGCTTTACGACGGTTTTGACGTCCGTACGCTCTGCTTAGCTCGCGAGACCCTTGCCTATTGGAGCGGTCTGGCCGATTTCTCCTTCGCCATGCAGGGGTTGGGCGCAGGACCTATCACGATTGCGGGCACCGATGAATTGAAAGCACGTTATCTGCCCCGTGTTGCAAAGGGAGAAGCGATAGCTGGCTTCGCGCTTTCTGAGCAAGATGCGGGCTCCGATGCGGCTGCCATGAGCACCACCGCGACGCCGGATGGGGCCGATTACGTCAGAATCAATGGTGCGAAGACCTGGATCTCCAACGGTGGAATCGCTGATCACTATGTCGTGTTTGTTCGCACTGGCGAGGCGCCGGGCGCGCGGGGCATCAGCGCGTTTGTTGTAGATGCCGACACACCAGGTCTGAAGATCGCCGAGCGAATTGAAGTGGTGGCTCCGCATCCGTTGGCGACATTGAAGTTCGAGGATTGTCGCGTGCCGTTGGCCAATCGGGTCGGTGGAGCAGGCGAGGGTTTCAAGGTTGCGATGGCAACACTGGACGTATTTCGTTCGACCGTTGCTGCAGCTGCGCTTGGACTTGCAAGGCGCGCGCTTGACGAGGCGCTCGAACGTGCGACGAGCCGGCAAATGTTTGGCGCGACTCTGGGGGATTTGCAGCTAACCCAAGCGGCGCTGGCAGATATGGCGACGGATATCGATGCTGCGGCCCTGCTGGTTTATCGCGCCGCATGGACGAAGGACCAGGGCGCCCCCCGCGTTACCCGGGAGGCGGCGATGGCTAAGATGTTTGCGACGGAGGCCGCTCAGACTGTGATCGACAAGGCGGTCCAGATCTTTGGCGGGATGGGCGTCAGGAAGGGCGTCAAGGTGGAGGAACTTTATCGCGAAATCCGGGCGTTGCGGATCTACGAGGGCGCCACGGAAGTGCAGAAGATCGTAATCGCGCGGGAACTGATGAAAGGCGCGCATGCATCCGTGGCGGGGCGGGCGGCAGAATAGAGAAATAGCCGCGGTTGGTATTTACGGAAATGACCGGATCGGTTGGGGCTCGAAGCCGCTCCAGCCATCCGAAAACCGGTGCAATATATCCTACTCATAGGCGCTAGTGGCAGTTCTCAATGCCCCGTGGAGCGTTTCGCCATTTTCGTCCGCCAGCGCCGCGCTTTTCAGCGCTCGCAGCCACATCAAGCTTGCGGGCTTGCCGACCATCGTTTCGGCTACAGCGATAACGCGGTCGAACTTGGACATGCCCCGAGAGTGTGTGTCGGAATAGCCCTTGACGAGGCGCCGGCAATTGAGAGCCTCGAGGGCGAATTCGTAATCGACTGTTGCACAGTTCCTGGTGACCGCGAGCCATCGCTCCAGATGCGAGGTTTCGCGGGCGTGGCGGAGGGTGCCGCGCCGAAACTGCTTCAACCCCGCGATCAAATAGAGCAGCAGAAACCCCGTTACGCTGCCGGTCTGGAGCCGGCGGCCGCGCTTCACTGACTTGTCCAGCACGCGCATCAACCGTGGCCCGCGTTCGAGATACGCGCCGATCGGCGGGGAGCATGGTCCCGGTAACTTCCTCGATTCGTGGATGCATGAAGTCCGTCGTGTAGATGAGCTGGTCTTCTCCGACATCTTGCTTCCGGCGCGTGCAATCAAAGCGGGCCGCCGTGGTTTTCAAGCTGGCACGTGGTGGATCACTTCGCCGTTGGCATCGCGAATTCCGGCCCGTTCATCGTGCTTTCGGGCCAACGCTGCATGATCGACTTCTGCCGCGTGTAAAACCGCACGCCCTCTTCGCCGTAAGCGTGGGTATCGCCGAATAGGCTGCGCTTCCAGCCGCCGAAACCGTGCCACGCCATCGGTACGGGGATCGGCACGTTGATGCCAACCATGCCGACAAGGATGCGGCGGGAGAATTCGCGCGCGACGTTACCGTCACGGGTGTAGCAGGATACTCCGTTTCCGTATTCGTGGTCATTGATCAGCTGGACCGCTTCGGCGAAATCCTTGACGCGCACGCAAGACAGCACCGGTCCGAAGATTTCTTCTTTGTAGATTCGCATCGACGGCGAGACGTGATCAAACAGCGTGCCGCCGGTGAAAAAACCCTCTTCGTGACCACTGACTTTGTGGCCGCGCCCGTCAACGAGCAACTCGGCGCCCTCGTCGACTCCAATCCCGACATAGCCTTCGATTCGGTCGAGAGCCTGTTTGGTGACAACGGGACCCATTTCCGCGTCGCTTTCCATGCCGTTGCTGATCCGCAGTTTCTTGACGCGTTCGGCCAGCATCGGGACGATCTTGTCGCCGACATCGCCGACCAGCACGGCTACACTGATCGCCATGCAGCGCTCGCCGGCGGAGCCATATCCGGCGCCGATCAGCGCATCGACAGCCTGCGGCAAGTCCGCATCCGGCATCACGACCATGTGGTTCTTCGCGCCGCCCAGAGCCTGCACCCGCTTTCCAAATTGCGAACCCTGCTGATGGACGTAATGGGCGATGGGCGTTGAGCCGACGAAGCTGACGGCCTGAACGTCCGGATGCTGAAGCAGTGCATCGACAGCTGTCTTGTCGCCCTGCACGACATTGAAGACGCCTTTGGGCAGCCCGGCCTGTGTCAGCAGTTCGGCCATCAGCAGCGACGGGGAGGGATCCCGCTCGCTCGGCTTCAGGATGAAGCAGTTGCCGGCGGCGATCGCGACCGGGAACATCCAGCAGGGGACCATCACCGGAAAATTGAACGGCGTGATGCCGGCCACGACGCCGAGCGGCTGGCGCATGGTCCAGTTGTCGAGGCCGGTGCTCACCTGATCGGTGAAATCGCCCTTGAGGAGTTGCGGGATCCCGCATGCGAATTCGATGATGTCGATGCCGCGCGCGACTTCGCCTTGCGCGTCGCTGAACACCTTGCCGTGCTCCGCCGTGATCATCGCGGCGAACGTGTCGGTGTGCTCGTTCATCAGTTGCAGAAATTTGTTCATGACGCGGGCGCGCCGGATTGGCGGTGTATCGGCCCATGCGGGGAATGCGCGTTTGGCGCTTTTGACCGCGG
>JAQGKA010000196.1 GCA_028290355.1 Tardiphaga sp.
CCGCGTGGTCGGTGCTGTCGGAGCGCAAGAACGGCACCTATCTGCTGCCGGCCTGCACCAGCTTCGAGATGGACGGCTCGCGCACCGCGTCGAACCGCTCGATCCAGTGGGGCGAGCAGATCGTCAAGCCGGTGTTCGAGTCAAAAAACGACTACGACACCATGTACATGTTCGCGAAGAAGTTCGGTTTCGCCGACAAGATGTTCAAGAACATCAAAGTCGAGAATGGCGCCGTGCTGGCGGAAGACATCCTGCGCGAGATCAACCGCGGTGGATGGTCGACCGGCTATTGCGGGCAATCGCCGGAGCGCCTGAAGGCGCATATGAAGAATCAGCACAAATTCAACCTCGTCACGATGATGGCGCCGAAGGACGATCCCGAGGTCGGCGGCGAATATTACGGTTTGCCGTGGCCGTGTTGGGGAACGCCCGAGTTCAAGCATCCAGGCACGCCCATCCTCTACAACACTAACCTTCCGGTGAAGGAAGGCGGCGGCACCTTCCGCGCCCGCTTCGGCGTCGAGCGCGTGGTCAAGCGCAAGGTGATGGAGAACGGCCAGGAAGTCGAAAAGGAAGAGCACGACAATCTTCTCGCGGAAGGATCGTACTCGGTCGGCTCCGAAATCAAGGACGGCTATCCGGAATTCACCCTCGGCGTGCTGAAGAAGCTCGGTTGGGACAAGGATCTGACGGCGCCGGAATTGGCCGTCATTCAAGGTATCAACGCGGTCAATCCCGATTCAGTGTCGTGGGCGCTGGATCTGTCGGGCGGCATTCAGCGCGTCGCAATCGAACACGGCTGCTCGCCTTACGGGAACGGCAAGGCGCGCATGATTGCATGGAATTTGCCCGATCCGATTCCGGTTCACCGCGAGCCGATCTACACTCCGCGGCCGGATCTCGTGGCCGATTATCCGACGCTGCCGGACGCCCGGCAATTTCGTGTGCCCAACATAGGTTTCACCGTCCAGAAGACTGCGGTCGACAATGGCACCTCCAAGCAGTTCCCGCTGATCCTGAGTTCTGGCCGGCTGGTCGAATATGAAGGCGGCGGCGAGGAAACGCGGTCGAACAAGTGGCTTGCTGAGCTCAAGCAGGAGATGTTCGTCGAGATCAATCCATCGGATGCCGCCGCGCGCGGTGTTGTTGATGGCGGATGGGTCTGGGTGACAGGCGCGGAAAGCCAGTCGAAGGCGCGGATGAAGGCGATCGTGACCGAGCGGGTCGGCAAGGGCGTCGCATGGATGCCGTACCATTTCGCCGGCTGGTACGAAGGCGCCGATCTGCGGGGCAAGTACCCGAAGGACGCGGACCCATTCGTGCTCGGCGAGAGCGTCAACACGCTTACGACCTACGGCTTCGACCCTGCGACAGGCATGCAAGAGCCCAAGGCCACTCTTTGTCAGATAAGGGCAGCGTAGGAACTCACCATGGCTCGCATGAAATTTCTTTGCGACGCGGATCGCTGCATCGATTGCAACGCCTGCGCTACGGCCTGCAAGAACGAGAACGACGTGCCGTGGGGCATTAACCGCCGCCGCGTCGTCACCATCAATGACGGCAAGCCTGGCGAGCGTTCGGTATCGATGGCCTGCATGCATTGCACCGATGCACCCTGCGCGTCGGTCTGTCCGGTCGAATGCATTTATCCGACCGAGGATGGTATCGTGCTGCATTCGAAGGATCTGTGCATCGGCTGTGGTTACTGTTTCTACGCCTGCCCGTTTGGCGCGCCGCAATATCCCAAGATCGGAAATTTCGGCTCGCGCGGCAAAATGGACAAATGCACCTATTGCGCGGGCGGCGGCGGCACCGAGGTATCCGGGAGCGCCGAGGAATACGAGAAGTACGGATCGAACCGCTTCGGCGAAGGCAAGCTACCGCTCTGCGCGGAGATGTGCTCGACCAAGTCGCTGCTCGCGGGCGATGGCGACATCATTGCCGAGATCTACAAGGAGCGCGTGCTCAAGCGCGGCTACGGTTCGGGTGCCTGGGGCTGGATGACGGCTTATCACGAAAGTATAGACGTTTAATTGGCCGATCCCGATGAATGACAGCAAGGCTTTCAGAATGACGATAGCAGGGCCGCTTCTGGCGAGGCTTCGCGCGTTGATCGTGATGGCACTGCTGGTGGTCGTCATGTCGGGATCGGCATTCGCGCAGAAGCTCAATCCGGATGGTTCCCCCAATCCGGAGGCCAGCGCCCTTCATGAACAGACGCTGCTGAAGATGTTTCCCCGCGCCGAGGGACGCATCGACATTCCTGACACCCGGGCGGCCGTGCTCATACAGCCGATGGGGCGAACCTGGGATTACTTCCACGAAGTACTGCTGCACTGGGGCGCTGCCATCGTGATCCTCGGCACGATCGTGCTTCTGGCGCTGGCCTATTTTGTCATGGGGCGACTGCGGATCGAGGGCGGCCGTTCCGGACTGAAAATTGTCCGCTTCAAGACAATCGAGCGCTTCTCGCACTGGCTCACCGCGGTGTCGTTCGTGATCCTCGGCCTCACCGGGCTGAACGTCACCTTCGGCAAGCTGTTGCTGCTGCCGGTGATCGGTCCGCAGGCGTTTTCTGACGTGTCGCAGATCGCCAAGTACGTGCACAATTTCGTCAGCTTCGCCTTCGTGGTCGGACTGATCCTGATCGCCGTGATCTTCATCAAGGATAATTTCCCGGCGAAGGTCGATATCGAGTGGGTCAAGAAAGGCGGTGGTTTCATCAAATCGAAACATGCGCCGGCGGGGAAGTTCAATCTCGGCGAAAAGGCGGTGTTCTGGCTGTCGCTGGCGGCCGGCGTCGCGGTGTCCGTCTCGGGCTATCTTTTGCTGTTCCCGTTCTCTGCTACCAACATTGCCGGCATGCAGCTCGCGCAGGCTGTGCATGCCGTTGTCGCCGTATTTTTTGTCGCGTTGATCCTTGCCCACATCTACATCGGCACGCTCGGCATGGAAGGCGCGTTCGAAGCGATGGGAACCGGCGAAGTCGATCTCAATTGGGCCAAAGAGCATCACGATCAGTGGTTGGCCCAGCAGCTCGCGAAAAACAGCCCGATCCAGCCGACGGCAACGCCTGCAGAATAGCCGCCGCGCCGTCGTGATGCGATCTGACGGTAATACGTTCAGCTCACCAAACTTTGCTTTGCACTTTGCTTTCCCGCCTTCACACTCACGAATGCTTTCGCGAAAGACCACGAGAGACGTGTGTTGGAGGAATGCCATGGACGATATGTCGCGACGTACAGTTTTAGCGGCCACGGCTGCTGGCAGTTTGTTTGCCGCCACACGAGCCAGCGCCGCAACGGGCGATACGATCCCGCAGCCCCAGCGCCCCGGTCATGGCGGCACCGACCCCGGTCCACGTAATCTCATGCGGGACCAGCAGAATCCGGATTTGCTGGTGCCGCCCTCGACCGACCACGGCACGCTTCCCAACCTGCGCTACTCATTCTCGGACTCGCATGTGCGGCAGGAATCCGGTGGCTGGACCCGTCAGGTCACCGTGCGGGAACTTGGTGTCTCCAAGGGTATCGCGGGTGTGAACATGCGGCTCAACGCTGGCGGCGTGCGCGAGCTGCATTGGCACAAGGCGGCCGAATGGGCGTACATGCTTTATGGGAGTGCGCGCATTACCGCCATCAATCCCGATGGGCAAAGTTTCGTCGACGATGTCGGTGTCGGCGATCTCTGGTATTTCCCGTCCGGTGTTCCGCATTCCATCCAGGGGCTAGGTCCGGATGGCTGCGAATTTCTTCTGGTGTTCGACGATGGTGAGTTCGACGAGGACAACACGTTCCTGCTCAGCGACTGGTTGAAGCACGTTCCAGAGGAGGTGTTAGCAAAGAATTTCGGTGTTTCCGATACCGCTTTCAACACAGTGCCGGATCCCAGCAAACTGTATATCTTTGCGGCTCCTGTGCCGGGAGCGCTCGCGTCTGACAAGATCGCCGGAGCAACGCCGGTATCGCAAAGCTTCAGCCACAGGATGACGGCCCAGGAGCCGATCAAGACCAAGAGCGGAACAGTGCGGATCACCGATACCAGCAACTTTCCGGCGTCCAAGACGATCGCCGCCGCGCTGGTCGAAGTCGAGCCCGGCGGCATGCGTGAGCTGCACTGGCATCCCAACACGGACGAGTGGCAGTACTACATCGAAGGCCAGGGCCGCATGGGCGTCTTCGCAGCGTCAGGCCAGGCCCGCACGTTCGACTTCATGGCCGGCGATGTCGGTTACGTGCCGTTCGCCACTGGGCACTACATCGAGAACACCGGAAAGACCACGCTGCGCTTTCTCGAGATGTTCAAGAGCAGCTACTATGCGGACGTCTCGCTGAACCAGTGGCTCGCTCTGACGCCGCCAGAGCTGGTGCAGGCCCACCTCAAGCTGGATCCTCAAACGCTGGCCGCGTTCCGCAAGAGCAAGTCGCCGGTCGTGCCCGGCTGATCCTGTCCGCAGGCCAGGCACTTGGGTGGTCAGCCCTTGTCCTGGCCGATGCGGTTCAACGTATCGCGCTCGCGCAGATAGTCGTCCGTAGTGCGAACGACGTTATTTTGTGCGCCGTATGGGTCAAAACCTTCCGCAGCGACGAAACCGACCCGGCAATCCTCGCACATCTTGATGACGTCGATTCGCCGGGGCGAGCCGCTGTACATCCAGTGCTTGCCTTCCAGTTTCGCAACGACGCGGTCGATAGTACTTTTCACGCCGAACGGCTTGCTACAGCTGATGCAGCAGAACGGCTCCTCCTCCTTGAGGACTCGAGCCGGCGCGATTGTCGAACGAAAATCGATCTGCGGCTTCAGCGTGATGACGTTTTCCGGGCACGTCGCCTGACACAGGCCGCATTGCACGCAGGCATCCTCGACAAATTTTAGCATCGGCCGCTCGGGATCATCCCGCAGGGCCCCCGTCGGGCATGCCGATACACAGGACAGGCACAGCGTGCAGCCTTCGGCGTTGATCTCCACGGCTCCGAATGGCGCTCCGGCCGGCAGTGCGATGATATCGACGGGTTGCGGCGCGGCGCGGTGCAGTTCGCCCATCGCAAAGCGAAGCACGCCCCGTTTGGCGCCCACAGCGCGGAAGCTCGCTGGTCGCGGGGCGATCGGCAGCTCCGGGATCGCGCGCAAGCTGGCGAGCAGCAGATCGGGGTCATCGGTTTCAATGGTCGCAACCCGGCTGCTGCCGAAGCCGAGTCCCGTCATGATCGGCTCCGCTAAAGCGATGGTGCGTACTAGGCCGGAGATATCGTGGCGGGGTCGCTCCCGCAGCAGGAAACGTGTCGCCGCGGCACCGTAGGCGAAAGCCGCGGCGATGCTTTCCAATCCGATCTGGGTGATTTCATTGACGGCGACCGGCAAAACATTGGCCGGCAAGCCGTCGCCGAAACGCGCGAGCGCGTCGATCAATGGGCCGCCATGTGGCTCGTCGTGAAACAGCAGGATCGCCTGTTCTCCGCGCGCTTCACGATAAGTGAGCAGCAATGCGCGCAGCTTGCGCATCAGCGTATCCTCTGGCGGCATCGCATAGGACGCGGCGCCGGTCGGACAGGCCGCCGCGCATTGGCCGCAGCCCGCGCAGATATTTGGATCGATCGCCACATGATTCCCGTCGGGAGTGATCGCGCCGGCCGGACACAGATCGAGGCAGCGCGTGCAGCCGACGATCTGCGAACGCGAATGCGCGCAGAGCGAGGCATCGAACGTCACATATCGCGCCTTCTCGAAGGTGCCGATGAGATCGCGCGCCTTCAGCACCGCCTGCAGCATCGCAGCCGGATTACCGGGATCGGCACGCAGATAGCCGTCGCGCAGATCGGCCGCCGGAAACAGGGGCGTGCCGCCTGACAGATCGAGAAAGACGTCGCAGTTAGACAGCGCGCCGTTGCGGGAAGGACCGAACGCCAGCACGTCGCGCGAGGATGGCCGGGATTGCGAGAAGTCATCGATGATGATCTCAAAGGTACCAAGATGCCCCTTGGCGGCGCGCACTTTGCCTTGTGCAATCGGGAAACCGGTCTTCGGGCTTGGAATGATGTGGGCGCCCGACGCGATCAGGACGGTGACGTCTAGATGACCCTCGAGTAGCTTGCCGGCTTCCACGGCCGTCTGGTCGCGTCCATAGATCAAGATGACGCCGCTGCTCTCGAGCTTGATGGAGGCTATGTCCGGAACAGGCTCCGCCACGGCTGCAAGCAGCGCAGCCATCTTTGGACCCGCCGCTGCGGCATCGCTGGACCAGCCTGCGGTCTCGCGGATGTTGGCGAATTTGACGGCATTCGTCCGTCCCGTCGCTGTCGCAATGCCAGAGAGCAAGGAGGCTTCTTGGGTGCAACCGACAGTCATCGGTCTGTCGTCGGCGGCTATTGCGCGAAATCGGTCCATTTCGGCGCCGCAGAGATGCCGTGCGGTCAGAATTTCGCTGCTTCGGCAACCGCGACCGACCGCGCCTGGATCGAGCGGCATCGTGCCTTCGCAGGAGCAAATCACAACTTGTTCGGCCGGATCAGTCATTGAGCGCAATCTTCCCAAACCAGGCTACAAAGGCCGACGGCGGTGGTCGGAAACTCGATTACAGTATATACTCATCGTTCGACAGGTGGGAGCGCGATCCTGCATTGGTGATGCCCGTCCTCCTGGTTTGCGCCCGACGACGCCGCCGATTAAGCCCAGATCGAAAAAGCAGGAAAACACAGGTGAAGCTGCTCCGAACCATCCGGCTGGATATTTCGGATACATTTGTATTCGAGCGGGCGGCGGAGCCAGGCGAGTGGGCCGTATCGGGAGTCTTCATGTTCGCGCAAGGTGACATAGCGACATCGCAAGGCAAGGCACGCGCGGCTTTTCGCGCCGGCTTCCTGGGCGTGGAATCATTTGGCCGTTCGTCGCTGGCGCAAGTCGTCGGGGTAAGCGCGCAGGACCGCCGAGATGTGGTCGAAATGCTGGCCGCGCAACTCGTCGTCCACTGCGGCGCTCCCGATCTCGCCACAGCCCTCCCGGCTGCAGAGGAGGAAATATGTTTCGTTGAATCTCTGTGCGACCACCCCGAGGGCGTGCTCATCGCCATCTCACGCACGCGTGACGATGCTGGCATTCGCGAGGCCTTCCGGACGCTGCGTCCGCGCGATGGGGCCGATGGCCACCGGCCATTCCAGTTTGTCGAAGTAATCGGCGATGATTCAACGCTCGATGAACATCTCGACCTCGCGCCGTTGCGGCAGGGAGAGCAGAAGTGAGTACGCGGCGCGACTTCTGGCTTTCCAGCGGCCACCATCTGCTCGACCGCAATGATGCGGGCCGGCTGCTGGTTACCGACGAATTTCTGAAAGCCTATCTGGCGCGACCGGAGCTGGTGCCGCCAACGGAAGCCTGCGACGCCGAACGCCGTCTGCACGATGCGTTGCTGCGGAATCCGCAGGCCGTGGTGTCGAAATCGCAGATCATGGACATCGCAGATACCGATGCGCGCGAAAACTGGGACATGATGGTAGCTTGGCGCGACAATCTGTTCCGGCACGAAACGCTCGAGGCGGCCTATCTCGACATCGTCCGTCATCCCACGCGATTTCCGCGCATCTTCATCGACCAGCTGGTCCATTTGATTCTCCGAAACATCCTGGATGCTTGCGACGACGCATTCGTTCTGCGCGCGGCCGAGATGTTCTTCCGTCCGCAGAAGGTGCGGCTGGAGGACGGACTTCTGACCGCCAGCGATGACGAGATGACGCCGCGGTTCAATCCGCATGCGGTGTCGCCGCTTTATTCACTACTGGGAATGCCCACCGAGTCGACGATCGAGATGCTCGATGCCGGAAATGCCGAAACTTACTGGGCTCGGAGCGATCAATTCGACCTCGCGGTCGACCTGCGCGCCGGTCAGCCGGGCGCAGCGGCCCTCGTCGCTGTGCTGACGCGCTGGGTATCGCATTTGCTGGCGATCGATATTTTGATCGAACCATTGAGCGAACTGCGCGAGGCGTCGCTGTCCTGGTATGTCGGGCTCGATGCCGATGCCACTCGCATCGGCGATATGCTGTGGCATTCCGGCGACATCGACGACGCCACACGGGCCCGGCTGATCGGGCTCTATCGGCTGACATTCGTCCACCCGACGGATATGATCGAAACGGTCAGGGGCGAGCCGGTCTACGTCCTTATGGCCGCCAGCGAGGAAGGAATCCTACGGATGAAGCCTCAGAACATCATCAGCGGACTGCCGATCCGCGGTGCGGAGTTGGTCAATTGAGATCGACCGCACTGGTGCGAATCCCGGTCGGCGTCGTGGTCGAACGCCGCGCCACCAAAAGCAAGTGGGCCGATTATCTGTGGCGGCCGGTGTCGGTGCTGATCGGCACGCCCGCGGCCGCGCCGTGGACGCCGATCGATACGACGCCGGAGGCGACGCTGTTCTACGCCGGCGAGGCCGTGATCGAACTGCATCGCACCGAGACAGTCTATTACCGCGACAACATCACGTCGGACGCGCCGACGCTGTGGGCGGTGCTGCAGCCGGCATTCTCGGAATTTCCATACCGCGTGCTGTCCGTGACCGCCGACCCCGGCGAGGGCGAAGCCTTTACCGACGGCGGCGACAATATCGTCGAGGCACTGCCGATGCCGGCGGATGTGCTCGCAACGGTGCGGCAGTTCATTGCGGACCATCATGTCGAGCGGCCGTTCCGGAAGCGTCGCCGGACGCCGTCCGATGCACTCGGCCCTGAGACGGACACCGGCAAATGAGCAATGCTGAAAACATTGTGAGTCGGTGGTCGCGGCTGAAGCGCGAGCCGGAGGCCGCGCCAAAGGCGGTGCCTGCTTCGGAGATCGAAACACCAGCGACGCTTGAAGGAGCCGAAGGCGACCCGCAGGCGATTGTTGAGGCGCAGCCTGTCGGCGATGTCGAGCCCGTATTCGATGCGGCCAGCCTGCCGTCGATCGAGTCGATCGAGATCGACACCGATATTCGCGGCTTCCTGCAGCCGCGCGTGCCACCGGAGTTGACGCGCGCAGCGCTACGGCGGGCGTGGGTACGCGATCCGGCGATCCGTAATTTCATCGGCATCGCCGAGAACCAGTGGGACTTCAACGACCCGACCTCGATCTTCGGCTTCGGCCCGATGCGCGCTACCGACAACGTGCCGGCGTTGCTCGCGCAGGCGCTAGGTAAGCTGCAAGACATTGCAGAGAAGGTGACTGCGGTCGCGGATCCGCCGGCGGTGGCAAAGCTTGACGAGGGCGCAAAAGTCCGGCGCGACTTGCCGGCAGTGACGGAGACCGCTTTGGAAGCAGGAGGTGATGAGACGCCCATCACTGTCGCTCCTGCAAATGAGCAGGTCGCCGCTATCGACGAAACACCGCGCCGGCCGCGGCAACATGGCGGAGCACTCCCGCGATGAATGCCCATTTGGATAGCACCATCGACGAACTCGACCAGGCGCGCGCGCAGGAATATGCGCTGCTGGCAACCTTGCTGGCGCGCAATCCCGACGCCGACGTCTTGCAGCGACTGGCGCTACTTGGTGGCGACGACAGTCCGCTGGGCGTCGCCCATGCCGCGCTCGGCGCTGCCGCGTCCCGTGCCTGTGCCGAAACGGTGAGGCGGGAATATTTCGACTTGTTCGCCGGTCTCGGTGAGAGCGGGCTGATGCCCTATGCCTCGTTCTATCTGGCCGGTTCGCTCTATGGACGGCCGCTGGAACGGCTGCGCGAGGCGCTGCCGAGTTTGGGGATCGCGAAGGTCTCTCAGTCCGAGCCGGAGGATCATGCAGCGACCATCTGCGAGATCATGTCCGGCCTGACCGGCGGCGCCATTCCGGTACCAGCGGGCACTGACCGTGACTTCTTCAAGACCCATGTGGTGTCTTGGATTAGGGTATTCTTCGTCGATCTAGAAAAGTCGAACGCGACGGCGTTTTACGCCCATGTCGGCAAGCTAGGCCGCGTCTTCATCGATATCGAAACCGAGGCTTATGCTTTCGCCAATTGACTGCAGGCGGACCATCAGCGGTAAATCGACAAACCGCGGTATTTGTCCCAGCCTGCCTTGCTTCCAGCCACTTGCTGGATCAGAGACCGGAGACGTCGATGCGCGCGTTCATCGCTGCTTGTATTGTGGCCATCCTCATTGCGATCGGCGGCGCCGTAGTGCTCGACACGTTCGTGCAGGAGTCGTCCGCGAACGCCTTCGCCCGGTCCAGCGCCCGAATCTGACCGTCACCGGCGGCAGGCGGCTCCCATGGCCCGTCACTGCCTACTTCGTTTCAACGATCGTCTTTGACGCGCCATCGGGCGCGGCCTGCATGCCGGGCGGAGACTGACCCTGCGGGCTGTCGGCGGGCGCGCCGCCGCTCTCGGTGGTGATCGGGCCAGTCCAGCCCTGCGGCTGCAACCGCCCCTTGTTGCTTTCCGGTAGTACGGTTCGCCCGGTGCTGTACTGCGAATCACCCGGCTTCTTGTCATCGGACTTGGTCCCGGTCTGGCAGGTGGCAGGAGACATCAGGGCAAGGATCGAAACGAGGACGATGGCGATACGCATGGCAGCGCTCCTGGATTTCAATGAGAAGCGCCGAGAGCAGCCTTGGTTCCCCGCGGCGGCAAACGCCATGGCGTAATACCGTTGTAGCCTTGTCGATCATGCCCTGCGGACGTAGTTTACGACCGGCAACGCCTTCCGGGAGCGCAGATATTAACGACCTCAATGCCTGGGACCTGATGGTCAGCAGCAATCCAACGCTGGTTGCGATTGTTCGGCTGTCGCTTGCCGTTAGCCTGACGGCGTCGCTGATCGCCGCTGTCGTTGGCATGCCGCTTGGGGCGCTGCTGGCGCTGACACGGTTTCCCGGCCGCGCGATGCTGGTGGTCCTGTTTAACGCCATGATGGGCCTGCCGCCGGTGGTGGTCGGCCTCGCGGTCTATCTGCTGCTGTCGCGCACGGGTCCGCTAGGCACCATGGGCATCCTGTTCACGCCGGCCGCGATGATCATGGCGCAGACCATTCTGATCGTGCCGATCATCGCCGCGCTGACGCGACAGACGGTCGAGGATCTTTGGTTCGACTACCGCGACGAACTCAACGCGATGGAGGTCGGGCCGGCCCGCCGGATCGCCACGCTGCTGTGGGACGCGCGCTACAGCCTGGTGACGACGCTTCTGGCGGGGTTTGGCCGCGCCATTGCCGAGGTCGGCGCGGTGATGATCGTCGGCGGCAACATTGACGGCTTTACCCGGACCATGACCACAGCGATCGCGCTTGAGACGTCCAAGGGCGACCTGCCGCTGGCAATGGGGCTGGGATTGGTGCTGGTCGGCATCGTGCTGGCCATCAACGCGATGGCGTGGGCGGCGCGGCTGTGGTCCGAACGGCAGGCGGGATGACTATGCGGGCGCCCTCCAGCGAACTTCCCGTCGTGCTCGACCGCGTTTCGTTCAAAACGGGCGAAACCACCATCATCGATCGCCTCAGTCTCACCATGGCGCCGGGCGCGCCCACGGTCATCGTCGGACCGAACGGCTCCGGCAAGACCACGCTGCTCCGAATCTGCATGGGGCTGATCGCGCCCACCGATGGCGGCATCAGTTGGGGCGGACGTCAACATGCCGCGATGGCGCACCGGGCCATCGTGTTTCAGCGGCCGGTGATGCTCCGGCGCAGCGTGGCCGCGAATGTCGCTTACGCGCTTGCCAGAGCAGGCGTCGCCCGCCGCGCGCGCGTCGCGCACGTTGATGAACTGTTGGCGCGGGTCGGACTTCTGGATCTGGCGCCGCGCGCCGCGCGCCGTTTGTCTGGTGGCGAACTGCAGCGGCTGGCGCTGGCCCGAGCGCTGGCGCGCGATCCCGAACTACTGTTGCTCGACGAACCCACCGCCAGCCTCGATCCGGCGTCGACACGCCGCGTCGAAGAGATCATCCTGATGGCGGCGAAGTCCGGAATCAAGATCGTGATGGCGTCGCATGATCTTGGTCAGGTGCGCCGCATCGCCGGCGATGTGGTATTCCTTGCACGCGGCGCGCTTTGCGAACAAAGGAGTGCAGACGACTTTCTGAACCACCCGACCACGTCGGAAGCTGCGGCCTTTTTGCGCGGCGATCTCGTGATCTAGTCTTCTGAAGGAGCACATGATGCAGAACCGAATTCAATCGCTCGCGCTGGCGCTCGGCCTGAGCATCGTCACCATGGCGGCGCCGGCCTTCTCACAGGAAAAATCAATCGTCGTGGCCTCGACCACCTCGACGCAGGATTCTGGCCTGTTCGGCTACCTGCTGCCGCTGTTCAAGGCCAAAACGGGAATCGACGTCAAGGTAATCGCGCAGGGCACGGGCCAGGCGCTCGACACGGCGCGGCGGGGCGATGCCGACGTGGTGTTCGTGCATGCGAGGTCGCAGGAAGAGAAGTTCATGTCCGAAGGCTTTGGCGTGAAGCGCTTCGACGTCATGTACAATGATTTTGTGCTGATCGGCCCGGCCAGTGATCCCGCCGGCGTCAAGGGCAGCAAGGATGTCTCGGCCGCCCTGAAGACGATTCAGGCCAAGGCGGCGCCGTTCGTCTCGCGCGGCGACAAGTCCGGCACGCACTTTGCTGAACTGGCACTGTGGAAAGACGCCGGCATCGACATCGCCACCACCAAGGGCCCGTGGTATCGTGAGATCGGCCAGGGCATGGGCGCCGCGCTCAGCACCGCCAATGCTATGAACGGCTACGTGCTATCGGACCGCGGCACCTGGCTGTCGTTCAAGAACCGCGGCGATCTCGTCATCGCGGTCGAAGGCGACAAGCGGATGTTTAATCAGTACGGCGTGATCCTGGTGAACCCTGACAAATTTCCGTCGGTGAAGAAGGAATTGGGCCAAGCGTTCGTCGACTGGCTGATCTCGCCGGAAGGCCAGAATGTGATTGCCAACTACAAGATAGACGGTCAGCAGTTGTTCTTTCCCAATGCCGAGAAGAAGGCATCGTGAGCACGTCGGGAGCCGCATCTTGCTTACCCTCCCCCGACGCGGCAGGATCGGCGACAACAGACGAAGCGCGATGTGCGTCGAGGTGGGGTGAAACCGCTTATGTCCTGCACAAACACTCTCCCCGCCCCGACAGCGCCTGACGGCGCGATCGACTCTCCCCCTCCATGGGGGGGGTGAAGCGGTGCGGCTTTTCCCATGATCCCCCGGCAACGCCTACCGCCATCGTTGACGTCGCTCGATGCCGCGCTGGCGATGCTGTCCGATGGCCTTCATGCCGTGACGTCCCAGGATGTATTGCTCTCGGACGCACTCGGAAGCGTCGCCGCCGAAATGCCGACGGCAAAACCGTTTCCGCTCCGCGATATCGCCATCATCGATGGCTGGGCACTTGCCGCTCGCGATCTGGTCGGCGCGTCGTCTTATGCGCCGCTGCAGATGACCGTCGCACCTTGCTGGGTCGAGGCGGGCGATGGGATGCCGCAAGGTTGCGATTGCGTGGTCGCCGCCGATGCTGTCGACGCGTCCGGCCCGCAGGCGCAGGTGATGACAGAAGCCGTTCCGGGGCATGGCGTTCGCCGTCGTCACAGCGATATCGCGGCAGGCCCGGTGATCGCAGCAGGACATCCGATCCGCGCGCTGGACCTGCTGCGCGCGCGGGTGGCGGGATACACAAAGCTGACAGTGCGTCGGCCACGCGTGCGGTTGGTCAATACGGTGGCGCCACCGAAGAATAATCTGACAGGGCAATCGATCGTCGACCTGGCATTGGCCGCCGGCGCCGTAGTCACGCAGAGCGATTCCGCATCACTGACAGGCGATGCCTGCGATCTGCTGGTCAGCATCGGCGGCACCGGCGTCGGCCGCGCCGATCGCACAATCATCGCGCTGGCGCAATCTGGTACGGTGTTGGCTCATGGCATCGCATTACAGCCCGGCTGGACCACGGCGATCGGTATCATCGAGAAGACCCCCGTGATCGCATTGCCTGGCGCGCCAGATCAGGCGCTGGCGGCGTGGTGGACACTGGCGCTGCCAGTGCTGGACCGGCTGGCGGGGCGGGTCTTGCGACCAATGGCGACGCTGCCACTGGCGCGAAAGATCGCATCCGGCGTCGGCGTTGCCGAAATCGCGCTGCTCAGGCAAACCAATGCGAGCTGGATGCTGCTGGCGGTCGGCGACCTGTCGCTGGACGCCATCGCCGCTGCCGATGCCTGGTGCGCGATTCCGGCGGGAAGCGAAGGCTTTGCTGCGGGGACGCCTGTCGATGCCTATATGCTGAAGACCTGATGCTGAAAGATGTACCTGTGAGTTTCACCATGCCGAATGTCACCATTGCAAAGCCCCGTGACAGCGTCGATCAGGACCAGTTCCTGACCATCCTGTCGCGCGAGGACGCCATTGCGCGGTTCGAGGCGGCACTGTTTCCGCGCAATATCCCGAGTGAGCGGAAGTCGCTTGCCGACGCGCTGGGCCACGCGCTAGCTGCCGACATCGTCGCGCCGATCGACGTGCCGCCGTTCGATCGCTCCAACGTCGACGGTTTTGCGGTGCGCTCCGCCGATCTCGCCGGCGCAGGCGAAAGCGTGCCGGTGCGCATCGCGCTCAATGACGAGATGATCGCCTGCGGCACCGCGCCGGTCCAGCCGGTTCTCACGGGCACGGCGACATCGATCGCCACCGGCGGCCCAGTGCCGCGCGGCGCCGATGCCATCATCATGGTCGAGCACACCCAGCCTCTCGGCACCGACGCCATCGAGATTCGCCGCGCGGCATTGCCCGGCCAGTTCGTGTCTTATGCCGGTTCCGACATCGCGCGCGGCGAGACGCTGCTGCGCGCCGGCACCATGATCGGCTCGCGCGAGATCGGCATGCTCGCCGCCTGCGGCATCGCCCACGTTGCCGTGGTGCGGCGTCCACGCGTCGCAGTAATGTCCACCGGCGACGAATTGGTGCAGCCCGGCGAGACGCTGCGGCCCGCCGCGATTTACGATACCAACGGCGCCATCGTCACCGCGGCCGTCACCGAGAATGGCGGCGATCCCCTCTTCCTCGGCGCCATTGCCGATGACGAACAGGTCCTCGAAACAGCGATGCGCAAGGCGTTGGAGACGTGTGACATGCTGGTATTGTCCGGCGGCACCTCGAAGGGCGCCGGTGACGTCTCGCACCGGATCATCGCGCGGCTCGGCTTGCCAGGCATCATCGCCCATGGTGTGGCGCTGAAGCCGGGCAAGCCGCTGTGCCTCGCGGTGTGCGACGGCACGCCCGTCGTGATCTTGCCGGGCTTTCCTACCTCGGCGATGTTCACGTTCCACGACATCCTCGTGCCGATCCTGCGCCGCCTCGCCGGGCTGCCCCCGCGCGCCGATGCGCAGGTCACCGCGAAGGTGCCGGTGCGGATCGCGTCCGAACTCGGCCGCACCGAATTCGTGATGGTTTCGCTGGTGGAGGCCGACAACGGCCTGATCGCCTATCCCGGCGGCAAGGGATCTGGCGCGATCACGTCTTTCGCGCAGGCCGACGGATTTTTGCGGATCGATGCGCTGGCCGACCAGATCCTTGCCGGCACCGAGGCCGTGGTGACCCTGTTCACGCCGCATGTCCGTGTGCCGGATCTGGTGATCGTCGGCAGTCACTGCACCGGGCTCGATCTGGTGACCGAGCCGCTGGCGCGCGCCGGCCTGTCAGTACGTTCAATTTCGGTCGGCAGCCTCGGCGGTCTTGCGGCGGCGAAGCGCGGCGAATGCGACCTGGCGCCGATCCATCTGTTCGACGAAAAAACCGAGAGCTACAACACGCCGTTCCTGGCCGAGGGCCTTGAGCTTGTGCCGGGCTGGCGGCGCATGCAGGGCATCGTGTTTCGCGCCGGCGACACACGCTTCGAGGGTCTGAGCGCCCAGGATGCCGTGCGAGCGGCAATGGTCGATCGCGCCTGCATCATGGTCAACCGCAACCAGGGGGCCGGCACCCGCATCCTCATCGATCGCCTGCTCGGTTCGGCGCGGCCGGATGGTTACTGGAATCAGCCGAAGTCTCATAACGCCGTCGCCGCCGCCGTCGGCCAGCATCGCGCCGACTGGGGCATGACCATCGCGCCGGTGGCGCGTGCCGCCGGGCTTGGCTTTATTCCGCTCGCGGAAGAGCACTATGATTTCGCCGTGGTCACCGCGCGAAAGCAGCGGCCGGCAGTCCAGGCATTCCTCGCTGCACTGGCATCGCCCGAGAGCCACGCCGCGCTCGCGCGCGCCGGCTTCCGGCCAGCTACGGCAGAGAACTGAGCAGCATGGCGCAGCTATCCGACGACTGTTTTTCTTTTGGCGGACCGCTGATGTCCGTGGACGACGCCGTGGCCATCATCGCCGCGCGCGTAGCCGCGGTCGCGGAGACCGAGCGCGTCGACCTGCTGCACGCGGACGGCCGCATTCTCGCCGCCGACATTGCCGCTCCGCTGCCTCTGCCGCCGTTCACCAATTCTGCCGTCGACGGTTATGCGGTGCGCAGCGCAGACCTGGGCACGGCCGAATTGATATTTCCCGTGGCTGGCCGCGTGCAGGCCGGCGCTGCGTCGCCGCAGCCGATCGCGCCGCGCCATGCGATGCGCATTTTTACGGGCGCGCCTATGCCTGAGGGTGCCGATACCGTGTTCATGCAAGAAGATGTCCATCTCGATGCCGCCGGCAACGTTGTGCTGCCGGAGGGCCTCAAGCCCGGCGCAAATGTTCGGCCGGCCGGCGAAGATGTCGCCAGCGGCTTTGCAGCGCTGCTGGCAGGATTGCGGCTGCGGCCGCAGGACGTGGCGCTGGTCGCAGCCTTCGGGTTCAAAGAACTAACTGTGCGACGACGAATTCGCGTCGCGGTGTTTTCCACCGGCAATGAGCTGATCTCGCCGGGCGCGGCGCGCGGCGCGGCGCAGCAATTCGATTCCAACCGCTTTATGCTATTGGCGTTGCTGTCGCGGCTCGGCTGCGAAGTCCGCGATCTCGGCATCATCTCCGACAACCGCAATTTTCTCGCCACTGCACTGAAAGACGCCGCCGGCGTGCATGACCTGATCCTGACCTCTGGCGGCGTCTCGACCGGCGAGGAGGATCACGTCAAGGCCGCGGTGGAAAGCGTCGGTTCGCTGGTGCTATGGCGGATGGCGATCAAGCCGGGCCGGCCGGTGGCAATGGGAATCATCGATGGCACGCCGGTGATCGGGCTGCCGGGTAATCCGGTGGCGAGTTTTGTGACTTTTGCCCATGTGGTGCGGCCGACGGTGTTTGCGCTCGCCGGCGCAGCGCAGCAAAAATTCGTCCCGATGCCGCTGCGAGCGGCGTTCACCTACAGAAAGAAGGTCGCGCGGCGTGAGTATGTCCGCGTTTCGTTGCGAACTGGCGGGGACGGCGTGTTGGAAGTCGTCAAGTTTCCGCGCGAGGGCGCGGGATTGTTATCGTCGCTGGTCGAGACCGATGGCTTGGTCGAACTCGGCGAACAAATCACGCAAGTGAATCCGGGCGACGTGGTCGGATTCTTACCCTACGCGAGCCTAGGGTGATCCTGCCGGACCTGCCCTTTAGAAGCTGTTCGCAAAGCAAAGACGCGAAATCCCCTGTAGAATTCCCTGTTTGGAGAGAAAGAGACGGGGTCGAATGACCCATCACTGCGACATCGTTGAGACCAGCAATGACTGCTGGCGCTTCAAAAACCGCGACGACGATCAAGCAACTCGCGCTCGTCTCGTCTCCGCAATCCCGGCCAGCTCCGACGACACGAGCGCTACCGCCAAACCGACTCGCTCAATGGAGTGGGCCCCTCGGGGCGGACGGGTTGGCTTTCAGTAATTGACCGGACGGCCGGGCTTTCAGAGGATGAAGGCCCATGGCAAAGCATCGAACCCACAGCGTCGAGTTCAAGCGGCAGGTGTCACAGGAGTATCTGAGCGGAGAGACGCTGCACGGGCTCTCGAAGCGGCACAATGTTTCCCGTAACCTGATCCGGATCTGGGTCGACAAGTATCGGGCCGGCGCGCTCGACGAGGACGTCGTTTCCGCCGATCTGCTCGATACCTACGAAGCGCGCATTGCTGCGCTTGAGCGCCTGGTTGGCAAGCAGGCTCTCGAACTGGAGTTTCTAAAGGGGGCTCTTCGGCCACGGCCTCGCCACGTGGTCGCCGGCGTTGCGGGCCAGGCGCACGTTGTCGATCATGCCGGTCAGTGCCGTCAGGGCCACTACGACGAAGGCGAGGCGGTAGGGTGCTGCGGGCCACCGGTCGAGGCCGATAAGCGGCGCTAGCCACTCGCCCAGCCGAATGGCCGCCGCCCCGAGCGCAATGCCCAGCCCGAGCGCGAGCTGAAACACGGTGCTGAACAGTGTATTGGCCGCGCTCATCTGC